>CAJMSX010000017.1 GCA_905216195.1 uncultured bacterium | reverse complement strand
ACGGTACTGGCTGCGTAGGATAGCTTCTTTTATGGTCTTTACTGCTTCTCTATAATTCTGATTTATATCCATTTGCACTCTGTTATTCTTTGCAAAAATACAAAAATAATACCGGCGAAATGAAAGCAATAGTGTTTTTCTCTTTTTTAAACTTAATCTGTAACCTTTTTATTATAGTACTCCAAAAACGCCACTTCGCCTATCTCACTTAACAGTTTCTGATTTTCAACAAAATCCTGTCCATACTTTAGCCAACGTTTGGTAAAGCCTTTAAATCTGGTACATGGGAAATTACTGCATTGGAAACAATGCGTTATCTCTTTCCCCAAACAACATAAATGAAATGTTGTGCATTTTTCACAGCGAGAACTATTTAGCCCGGCTCCTCTGCAAGGTCTTTTTTCTCTCGTATATATGGGACATCCTCCACAAAAGACACCACAAGCAGGAATACGACCATTATAAGGCTTAATTTTAGCTACCCCCTTTGCCATCCAGAAATTAGTAAGAGAAAGCTGATTCGCCTTGCGTTTCTGCTCTTCCTCTACTATATAACCTCTTTTTTCAAAGAAAGGGCGGGCTGTTAAGCTCACTTCGGATGTGATCCGCCTAATCCCGGCCGTAATTGCATACCGTTCTATTTCTTCCAAAAGCATCGTAGCAATACCTTTACCTTGAAAATCCTTGTGAACAAACATAGAATGTAAATAGCCTTGGGGCGTAATAGATGAAAAACCAACGATTTGTGACTGTTGATTAACAGCTACAATAAAATAGTGGGTCTTTATCATATCTTCCATTTTAGAAAGATTATCTCCGCACGATGCCCAATCTTCCACTTCCGCCTGTGAGTAATCGTGTCTGTTTACTGCGAGAACATTATTTTGAAATAACTCTTTCAGTTCCACCGCATCCGCCTGTTGAGCTTGCCTGATTATAAAGTCCGTCTTCATATCTATTATACCAATCTTTCTTATTTTGTAGCTATTATAGAATAGACCATCGGAATATTATTACACAAATGTTTTATCCTATATTTGCCGGGTTCACATTCTACTGTTTGGGGAAAACAATTATAGGGCGAATAATCAAATTCATCAAAAGAAGACAGGATGAGTCCACTTTGTATAAGGCTGTTTATCACCTCACTCAAACTATGATTCCACGTTACATCTTCCTGCAACAAACCGTTTTCTCCGTCGGTATAGCTTCCCTCCTGAATTTCCCGGATTGCACCGGAGTTAAAGTAATTATATTCAATGCTTTTAAAGTCATCACCGAACATCCACAAAACCGGATGAAACTCCACCAATATAAACTTCCCGTTTGGTTTCAGATAATTTGAAATCATCCCGGCCCACTTCTTCATGTCAGGTAACCAATTAATCACTCCATAGCTTGTAAATACGATGTCGAATCGTCCATTCAAACAAGCGGGCAGATCATAAATATCACAGCAGATAAAAGTTGCATCAACATTCATTTTCCCGGCTAATATTTTTGCACGATCTATCGCCTTATCCGATAAATCGACACCTGTCACATTTGCACCAAGTCTGCCCAGCGAAATAGTATCTTGTCCGAAATGGCATTGCAAATGCAGAATGGATTTACCCTTTATATCTCCAAGTAGGTTCAATTCTATATCATGGAGAGAGGATTTCCCTTTCAAAAAGCCTTCGACATCGTAAAAGTCAGATTTCAGATGCACATCTACCCTGCTGTTCCAGGACTTCCGGTTTATTTCTAAATAATCAAAATCCGTATTCATTGTTTTAATATTAAATTGATCTTACGCAAATAGGGTAGCCCACAGCCCCTTGATTTTCGGTCGTTTCCTGCTTTCAGCGCGCGGTAGTTATCCCCGGAGAATAGCAGCAGGAATAAGCCCGGTCAGTCCCAGGACAGCGGATATGCCCAGAACGATAGGCCAGGTTTCCCTGCTATAGACAGAGGCCCCATCCGCCCAGGCTAACCCCAGCCAGCAAAGCAATCCGGTCAACAGAAAAGAAACGGCATAATAATACCACCCATTGGTATACAACGGAGCCGCCAGCCCATGAAACGACCCCACATACAGGGCCAGCAAAGGAACCGCCAGCACATAACCGATGCCGGACAACCAGCCACTCCCCGTCCCCCACAATTCCTGATAAATGCAATACAGCGGAACAGGCAGCAACAACACACTTTCGGTCAGATAAACAAGAAGCGTTTTAGACATGGCTGTTATTTTAAAACATCAGAAAAAGGGTTTACCTACCCGAAAACCATCCCATCAACTTGCGGAACCAGCTTTCACGGGGAGCTTCATATTCCGCCTTCACCTCGTCCCGGAGATCTTTCCAGCTTTCGAACGAAGACGTTTCGGGACCTTCCAGAAATCCGCCCGTTCCCGTATCCACTGCCCGGCAGCCAAACGCCTGACACATGCTTTCAATCAGGTCGTAAGGAGCTTCATCTCCCCGGATCGTCAGCATAATATCGTTCTGTTCCTCTCCTTCCTCCAGCATAACCTCCACTGAATAATTCTCCCCAAACACCACCGGCCAGTTCGGATTTGTAAAATCCGCTTCCGGATACTTCTGCCGCAACCAGGCATGAACTTCGGTTTTCGTTGCAATCGACAGCGGATTTTCAATTTCTTCCGGACTGGCCTCTCGATTCGTTTCGGTCTTCACCAAACTTACATCCCAACTCATATTGTTTAAATTTTAAATAAATCTATTTGAACTCTCTATGCCGGAAACCGGACTTCCCCTCCCTTTCACCCGGCAATTTGGGAAAAATTGTTTTATAAACCTTCAAAAAACCTTGATTAATTTTCATTTTTCCCTGTACTTCCGAGGAAAGATAAAGTACTAAAATAAAACGAGTTCCCCGGAAATAACCCCAAAGACACGTCCCCGCAGGCTATTTATATACCTAAATACACTATCCTTGTTACCGTTCCTTATTTTCCCTATCCACGGGACAGGATAATTGAAAGAATATGAAACAGATTATACCGCTATTATATACGATTATATTGACCAGCTGAAGAAACGGCCAGACCGGAGGACTCCCCCGCCGGCGCAGTATTCGGATTGTGGTTACTCAAGGCCGGACAAGGGGGCGTACGGGCACAACATGAAGTAGGAGTCTGCTATACGCTCGGCAACGGGGTGGAGCAGAACGATTCGCTGGCCATCCGGTGGTTCCGCAAGGCGGCAGAGGGAGAGCATGTACAGTGCCAGATCAGTATCGGTGCGTTTTATTACAACGGTTCCCATGGTTTTGATGCCGACCGACGGGAAGCGCTGAAATGGTTCCTCAAAGCAGCGGAACAGGGAGATACCTATGCCCAATACCTGGCAGTACATTGTTATATCCGTGGCGAAGGTGCGGAGCGGAACGATAAAGAGGCGTTCCGCTGGTTCCGTCTCGCCGCGCGGCAAGGACAGGAGGAAGCACAGGAACTGTTCCGCGAAAATAAACAGGCATGGTAATCCCGGCCAGCTACACACCCACACTTGATAATTCCCGGCCGATCTTCCGGATTTCATCCACAATTAACCTTTCCCTCTCCAGAGAAGGCTTTTTGGTTCCATTAATATATTGGGCCAGCAAACTTTGTTTCATTCCCAGCCGGCGAGCCACTGCCGATGCATTCAGCTCCGGATGTGTCAGAAACAGGCGGCTGATTCCCTGAGGTTCAGGCTGGTCATAGGTAAAGCTCTCAAAAGATACGTCCTCATCTATGCTTTCCCACCGAATTCCAAAGCGATTAGTCCGGTAAGCGCTACGTTCCTCTTCCGTGGCATTTTTTAAGCGCGGATACCACAAAAGAGACTGCCAGAGGACTTTTCCATCCTCCGTCTCAATAAAGATCTTTTCATCCTCAAACCATAATCTTTTAACTGTCATCTCCATCTTCATCATTTATTTAGAACCGAATACCTTCATCCAACTTTCCCGGAAATTTTCCAGATTTTCCTCCAATATACTTTCTGCCAGTTTCAGATCCTTCGGTTTTAATCCGTTATTTTCAATTAACCGGATTTCATCCCTGATTTCAAACTTTGCCATACCGTCGCTGCTTTCAACGTGTATATGCATCGGCTCATGGTCACGTGTATAAAAATAGAATCGAAGTCCGAATAAAATCAATAGTGTTGGCATAACGTTAGTTTTAGATACACACAAATATAGGTTATAATTTTATAACCCACAAGTTTTATCTGAAAAAAGTTAGTCCCTGGATAGTCCGCAAGAACAAATATAGCGGACTATTCCCAATTGTTATCCGAAAATAACACCCGGGGACGGGGGTAAAGTGCTATAAAAAGAGCGATCCGGCAGCAGGACACCGCAAAAATGATTATCTTCGCCTCAGCGGACTAACGTAACCAGAAGGACGCGTCAAAACCAAATGAGGAGTTATTAAACATGGGCATACTATCCGGCAAAAACAGGTGGATTCTCGTATGGGCAGTATGGGTCAGCTTGCAAACGGGCTGTACCGGCAACCGCGCTGTGCCGTTCGACCGGAAAGGCTGGAACGAATGGGACGGGCATTACTATTCCCGGAAATATATGGCCGCGGATGTCGTGAACAACCGTCTGAAGGCAGGAATGACCTACCGGGAGGTAGTGGACCTTTTGGGAGAATCGCATTACCGGAATTCTTCAAACGGGGTGGTTTCGGACGACTCTGTACCCCGGCTGCTTTACGAAATAGACGTGGAGTATAAATTCCTGGATATTGACCCCTCCAAAGGGAAAGACCTGCTGATTGTCTTCGGAAAAGATTCGCTGGTCGTCAGCTATAAACTGATTGAATGGGAAGCCGGCAAGTAACATACTGCTTTACGGAAAGCATAAGGATAAGGAAACCGTACGTTATCATCATAAGTTGCAGGAACGGAAAAAGAATGTTTGATTGCTTGAGAAAAAGAGTCCTATGAGAATAAACAGAATAGCACTGGCAGGTATCCTGTTGTTATCCGTTTCCTGCCGGAGCGGGGAAGACAGGTCTGCCTACTTCGATGAAGGGCGGATAGAAAACAATACGTACATCAGCGATTCCGCGGGATGGAAAATGACGATTCCTCTCGGATGGGAGCTTACCCCGAAAATAGAGAACGAAGATGTGAATAAAGCACAAAGATATTTTGACATACAGCTATCCCTGCCCCGGGCTTCATTTCTGATCTCACTAAAAAAGGAAGCGGCAAACACCTTTCGTTCCTGTATTTATCACCCTACAAACGGCACTACAGAAGAATTGGAAGAAATCATGGCCTCCAACAGGGAGGCAATGAGCAGCGTGCGGCCCCCTGCTGAAATCGTTAGCCTATCCCCGGTAAGAAAAGAAATTATTGATGGTATAGAATTCCGGACTTATTCCTATCATTGCTTTCTGCCATATCCGGCAAATAAAAATATATACGGGCTATTGTATATGGGTCTGATGGGTAACAAATATATCGAAGTGTCTATAAATTATACCGATACGGGAAACAGGAACGAAATCCTCAACGCCTGGCTGAACTCCGTTTTCGACAAAAGAAAATGGGGAGGTGAATGATTTAAATATTCAACCATGAAACACATTTTACTTACCGCCCTGCTGACAGGTCTGGCACTCGGAGTAGGGGCACAAAACAATAAGAAAATGACAAAGGATGAGAAAGAACAGGCCATGCAGGGACTCGAAACCTTCTATCGCATGGAGACGGGGAAAATATTCGACGGACTTGACGAATTGGCTGTTTCCGGTCCTCAGGAAGTTACAACATTGCCTTGGGACGAATGGATGAAAAGGAACAAGGATGATTACCGGGACTTTACTCAATTCATCCGGGGATTCGGCCATGTGACGATGGAGGCCGTTGAAGATGATCCCCGGGCGTGCCGTATCGTTTTCCGGAGCTATACGGACGGTAGCGGCGGGTTCGGCACGAAAATGTCATTCGGCTTGCGGGAAAACCATTATCATACGGATGCGGATGGAAACCGGACCGGGTTTTCCAAAGAAGGATTCAACGAACTTGAAACCGATATTCGGCTTCACCTTACTGACAAGAACGGTAACGATGTGTTTATCGGTGAAGATGCGTTGAAAGTGCAGGAAGGGAAAAAACTGCAAGACGGCAGGCTCGAAGTCTGGTTTGGTTTCGAGCTGCCGCTGACCTGTCCCTATTCCGAATTGTCTGCGGGACACATCGATTTCCTGCTTTACGGCCCGCAGGAATATGAATGGGTGGAAATTCCTATAGCAGCGGCAAAGGACGGAGCAAAACAAATATCACTGGGCGACAAAACACTGAGACTTGAAAAAACAGACGACAAGGGATTTGTCATCTCTGCCGGTCCGGAAATTCTCGAACAGCTCGATGAGTTGGAATATCTCTACCGGCGGGGCGGCTCCTGGTGGAAACCGTCCTCTTCCTTATCGATGACCGGAAGTCTGAAAGATATGTTGGAGTATAGCGACGAAGAGAAAGGGATCACATTCAGGCAGTGGCTGAAGAAAAAGGGAATCGACCCCGACAACCTGGAATCGACCATCAGGAACTTTATGAACGCCGAAGAAGAACATGAAAACGAACCAACCACCCGGGGTAAACGCTTTGAGTCAGGAATGACCGGAGATACGCTGATATTGTATATGCCCGTCGATTCTACCCGGAAAAAAATACTCGCCTCAGCCAGAATCTACACCCCGGCTTCCGGGAAACCGACAGAAAAAACTGTCAACGAAACGTTGTACACCGAACTCTCCGACAAATTGTATCGTACCAGCTTTAAGTACATGAATACTTCTGCTCCGGTGTTCACAACGGCTATCGGCAAATTCGAATATCCCGACATCAAAGGTGCTCCGGGAGAACTGAAAGAAGGATACCGGCTCACGGCGCAAGAGCGGGATGCCCTACTCGTCCCCAACGACCGGATTTCCTATGCCGTAGGCGTCGTACAGGCAGAACGTCTGATGAAGGATCCCCAGATGGAGAATTTCCTCTCGTTTTTCCATTTCCCCGAGAGACAGGAAGTGCTTTTGAAGGGATTTGAACTGGGAATATGTACCTGCAAGGAACTGTTCGCAAAAGCTGAGAAAAAAGCAGGAGAACAGGCAAAATCGCTTTATTCTCCGGACGCCGATCTGACGGAACTGACCGAGGCCTTACATCAGGCGTCCGAAAAGGCAAAAGAAAAGGGTACGGCTTACAGCACCGCTTTCGATTACGGCCTAGATGCATTCGGGCTTTATCGCTCCTGCGCCGCCTGCGATCTGCCGCAAATCGATACCACCCGTGCCACCGGACGTCTGCTCGATGTCCAGGAGGTGCGGCATGGATTTGAGGACTACATCCGGAAACATCTGAAAATGGGCGTGCAATACGCATCGAGCATCTTGCTCCGGCGTGCGGCAGCGGTCAAAGACCTCGGAAACCGCGCACCGGCCGATGGCGTAAACAACGATCAGACCGGATATGTGGAAGATTTTCAAATTGCCGGCTTTCTCGATCCGGCAAGCGGACGTCCCGACATGATGCAGAACGTAATCGCACGTATCATGCAGCGTCCTCAGGAGTTAATCGAGCAGGGAATCGGGGGAAAGGTAAATGTCGAAGTGACGATAGAGGCAGACGGTTCTATCAGCAAAATAGAAATCCTCCATTCTTCCCACCCGGCTTTGGCAGAAGTGGTGGTCGACGGACTTTACCGCTTACGGTGTACTCCGGCAACAGCCGGAAGTCAAAGTGTGGCGATGCGGTTGAGTATACCTGTGATATTCACCGGATTATAAATCGAAAGCTTCGGATCAACCCGGATTTCGGATCAGTTAGCCTGCGGGGACGGAGGTAAGGTACTTTCCCCGGACAAAGCCAGCCCCGGACACGGACGGAATGCAGGAACAAACCGGGAACCGGAAGACGTGAAACGGAAAGAGAGACTTCACCGAAAATAGCCCGGAGGATACGTCCTTGCGGGTTAAAACCGGCTTACGTTGCCGCGCTTCTCGGGAATATACTGAGTCAACAACTCATAGCGGGAACGATTGACCATGAGGATGAGCTTGGAAACCTCCGAAGTATCTTTGTTTTTAACTTCAAATTCCGCCTTATACCTGTCTATCCGCATGATCGAAGTGTCTCTTTTCCTCGCCATAAAAACGTCATCCCCTCTGCCTTCAGTTATTTCATCCCTGATCACAAATACAACGTATTCGGCGGTGAATGCCAGCCACAACAAGGAGGCTTGCCGGGCATCGGCTTCCGGCGAAGGAAGGGCATTCTGCAGGGTTTTGAATACGATCTTTTGCCCCAGTGATTTTTCGATACCTTCCATCAGCGCAGGTTCCAGTACTTTCCATTTCCTGTTGTTCCCGAATGCCTGGATCAGCCTGAGCACCAGATAAATGATCAGGATTAGGGCAATAATGGCCTGTAAAATAAAAGCTATAGCTGTCATATCTGATAATAATTTAAGTAATTCATTTTCCTGTTAAATATCCTTTTTCTTTATCCTTTCCCTGCCTGCCGCCTGTCCCCTGAAAACAAGGGGAATGCCCTGCTCCGTTACTTCCGGCAATCCCAGAGCCTCTTTCCACTGCCCATAATTCCGGTAGGCCATACTGCTCATGATCTGCCTCGGGCGCTTCTGCGGATGCACCAGGTAGCACACCTCCTGACGCCCCCGGATCATATACCCGTCCACCGGGGCGCGCGTGGTCTTCGTCCGGACATAATAACCCGTATAATCATCCAGTTTCAGGCTCACCCCTTTCGGATGCAAGAGGGAAAAAGCCGTCAGCGTCCGCAACGAGGTGTCTACAACGATGCGGTATTTAAAGCAAATGAGCACAAAGAACAGCATAAACAGACATGCCAAACCGACCGCCCCCACAAACAGGAGGGGAAGAAAAAAATCCAGCCACCAGTTTTCATACATTTTCCCGGCAAAACTGTTTTCAAGTCCGTAGTATAAAAATTTTCCGAGCAGGAAACAGCAACCGACGTTGAGTAAGCCCAACAACACCATCTTCACGGAGAGCTTACTTCGCACTATTTTTTCGTTCCGATGATCTTTCTGTGTTATCCGCATGTCTTTTAAATGGCACTCCCTGCATTCTGTTTATACTGTTTTTGCCAATACAATAAAAAATCCTCCTCGAACATACACCTATAGCCCGAAAGACTCGTGACCACGAGCTATTAATCTTTAAACATTTACTTGTAGATCATCGCCTGGGGAATTTCCTTGCCACCATCCTACCAAGGGTCATCCTCTTCAGTAATGTTTCTGAAGACACGGGCAGCAGAGCCAACCACAATCGTATTTACTTCTACCTCCTCTGCCACTCTGCTACCGGCTCCCACCATAGAGTGGTCTCCGATCCCGTCCCCGGAAGCACAGTAGTACCGGTCGTCAACTCTACGCTCCGGCCGATCGGTTTGTTGTACTGGATTTTGTTTGCCTTCAGTCGGGGAAACCGGATGAAGCGCCACGATCCCGGAGACATCCAGACCGATCAATATATGTTTTTAGGTTATTCTGACAGAGACCCCATCCAACCTCCCCCGATATATTCCTGAATTATTCTTCTTTCAGACATTCCGCGGGGTTAATCCGGGTGATGTGACGAATCTGCCAGGTGATAACAAGGACCACAAGCACCAAACACAACAGCAATGCTCCCACAAACACATACCCATCCACCGTGCCCCGGTAAGCGAACTTCTGCAACCAGCTATGAATTAAATAATAAGCCACAGGCATGGTAACGATACAAGCCACTAACGTAATTTTTACAAACTCGCGGTGAAGCAGCCGCTGAATTTCCCATTCCGTTCCTCCGCTGATTTTACGTAGGGCCACTTCTTTTTTCCGGCTCGCAGCATAAAATACCGCAAAGGCAAATATCCCGAATCCACCGATCAGCAAAGCAATACAGGCTGTGATATTGATCAGACGGATAAACGATTTTTCCTTTCCGTAAAGCCGGTTGTAGTCATAGGCATAAAAACCTTCGATCTGATGATCCTGCAAATATTTGATCACTTCTCCCTGTTTACCTGATACATATCGGATAGTCGTCTGATCGTTATTCAAATATCCGCCACTACTCGATCCCTTGCTGTAACAAATAACAAGAGGCGAAATGCTCTCGTATAAGGGTTTGAAATGAAAGTCACTCACCACCCCGATAATCTGAAAGGTAGTGGCCGGCTCATTGAACAACTGTCCTTTGAAAAAAGTACCTACAGCCTGCTTCAATCCCGCCTGCCGTACAAACTGCTGATTCACCAGTAAAGGTACTATTCCTTCATCGGTAGGCTCCGTCGCAGGGTTGAAGTTTTCCCCTTCGACCAGCCGCAACCGATAAGTATCCACTAACCGGGTATCTCCGCATATGAGTTCCGACCGTTCACTCATCTCTCCGCTCTCTTCAAACCGACAGGACAATTTGAAAAAAGAAGGGCCGTTGAGAGGTAAAGAAGTACTTCCCATCGATACTGACACAATATCGGGACATTCTTCGAGCATGGCCTTTAAATCTACACTACATCCGCCGAGAGTCATGGTATTTTCCGCATCATAGCCCAAATCCTTGGCTTGAAGGTAATTCATCTGTTTGTTTACAATCGAAGCGTCGATAAACAAGAGGCTGAACACAGCGATAGAAACAAAAGCAAGAATTTTCCGCAAATCGAAAGCCCGGTTACGATTCTGAATAGCCTCCTTAATCCCAACGGTCAGCCTTTTTAGAAAATACATACTCAAAACAGCCGTGATAAAAAGTATAAAAATCCCCAGTAACAAAAGAAAAACCGTCACCGTTAAAGTACTGAGCGGAAAAGGATAATAAAATCCGGGCGATACCACCTCCTGGAAGTAAGGAAAAAGCATACGGGTAAACAACACTCCAAGGAGTCCCGCTAATAAGAAATAAAAGGCCGTTTCCGTCAGAAAATATTTCCAAACCGTCCGGCTACCGGCACCGAAACACCGTTGCAGAGCAAACAACTTCACATTATGCTGGGACTGCACTACTTTAATCATTATATAACTACATGAAGAAAGAAACAAAATGAGCAAAGTAATTCCCGCAATCAGCCGGGTAAAAAGCAAGGATCCCCGGGGCAAGGTAAGGGCATCGGTCTCTACCCGCTCCTCGTCGTAATATACTCCGGCCAACGGCTGAAGCTTGACCATTCCTTTAAACTTCCGGCTAGCATGGCTGTAGGCTCTACGGATGTTTTCTTCCACACCGGAAATGTCCGTTTGAGGGTTCAGTTTTACATACGTCACCGTCTGGTAATTGTTATTCCAATCGGTATACTGTTCCATATACCGGTAATCGAGCACAATGTCGGCACGAATGGTAGACCAGGCCGGTATATCCTCCATCACAGCTATCACCTGAAAAATCTGAGGCTTAGGCAACCACCAGTCGTCATGCACAGCAAGTTGCCTGCCGACGGGATTCGCATCTCCGAAATACTTCCGGCCCGCCCTTTTTGAAATCACCGCCCATTGATAAGGCGGATCGGCGTCCAGACCTCCCCACACCAAGGGAAAAGTAAACACCTTGAAAAAAGAAGTATCTGCATACAAGCACTTTTCCGCTACCTCGTCCGCTTCTCCGTCAACCACCTTTACCTTCAAAGGTACTTCCCATAACCGGACAAAAGCTTCCACTCCACTTACCTGCCGGCCAATTTCTGCTCCCAACGTTCCGCAATGATCGGCACCCCACGGCTCGGAAGCTTTATCCTTGGAAAGTACCCGATAAATACTCCCGCCATTTCGGTGAAAACCGTCGGTCTTCACCTCCTTCACCACAAAACTATATACGAGCAGAGCTATCGTAATGGCAACAGCTATCGATAAAACATTGATAACAGTATAAAAACGGTTCCGGGAAAACTGTCGGAAAATCAAAGACAGGTATTTGTTTTGCATAAGAAATAATATTAAAATGTTACGCACAGTCTTCTTCTCTCCGTGCAATCTTCTGCAATATTAAAAAAAAAATAGCAAAAAGACAAAAAGACGATTCTGAAGGGCCGTTCTGAGCGATAAGAGATATCTCACACCAACTACTGTGCTGACCTTTAAAAAATGTGCTAACAGCATTTATACTTGATGATGAATACTGCTAATACTTTTCTTCCAGGAAACGGATTTGTTCTCCCAGCTTTTTTTCCAATCTTCCGATTTCTTCCCAATCCGTAAAATTCGGCACAACGACAACATAGCTAAGAAAAGAAGGTTGGTTCATAAAGTAGGTTACATCCTCCAAAAAATTATCGCGCATCGCATCCTTCACGACTTCTTCCTTTTTTCTTTGTGAAAAAATCACGATCTCATAAAAAATTTTCTTTTTTAAATCATAATATCCCTGAATATTATTGCGCAGCTTTTCCAGCCGGTGGTAGGTTTGTAAAATATCCTGCAACATCCGCTTATCGGCGATATTCTGCATCTGCAACGACCCTTTTAATACCCCCAAGGCATCCTGCCTGTAATCAAAATTTTCCAAATTAGAAAAAAAGCGGCTGTAGGCATACAATGTATCGGCCGGAATACGTACAGGATCCAGCTCATTTTCCAGGAGCAATGAACTCATATATATATCCTCCCCCACCTTTACTTTTATATCTTTCAGTGCGTTGCAGTTATAGCGTAATTCCTCGGTCATGAGATGCATTGTCTCTCGCACCTCCTTCTGACGGGCACGTTCGGTAATCAAAGAACTTCCCCAGAAGGTGACAATCACACCTCCTGCCACAATACTGAACTGACGCAGATAATCCCCCATTCTGCAATTTCTGATAAATGTGGAAATGCTGTTTCTGTTTAACTTTTTCATACGTATGCAGTTATTTCGGCTGCAAAGTTACTTTTTTCTGTTTATTTCCCTCCTTTTTATCCCCTCAATCTCTAATCGCACACGGGGACGGGGCAATTGTGCGATTTTGTTATTTTCATTTTTTTTCATAAATTTGATAGACAGTCAAATTTTTAGGTGATGTCCAGACAAGCCCGTCAACAATCGTCTACAGGTGTTTACCATGTTATTCAACGTGGTATAAATCGTAAAGCTATTTTTTACGATGATGATGATCGGCAAATGTTCTTAAATCTCTTATGTCTACAAGCAAACCCATCGTTCAAAGTCTATGGCTACTGTCTGATGGATAACCATTTTCATTTAATTGTAAAAAGCGACAGACTGAGTTTTCATATGCATCGTATTGCTTCTGTCTATGCAGCATGGTTTAATCACAAACACCAGCGACGGGGTTATCTCTTTCAAGATCGTTTTAAAAGTGAAGTAATCGAAGATGAAGGGTATTTGCTACGGTGTTTTCGTTATATTTTGCAAAATCCGTTGAAAGCTGGCTTATGTAAAACCGTCTCTTCTTATAATTGGAGCAGTTATAACGTCTACTTCCGGGCTTCAAACACCTTTGTTTGCACTGAATTTCTGAACCTGTTTTTCGACCGGGAAGAAGATTTTGAAGCTTATATGGGCCAACAGGATAAAGAGCAATATATGGATATCGAACAAATGGAGCAATGGACGGATAACGAAGTAAAACATTTGATAGAAAAGAAGACGGAAGGTGGTAATTTTGCAGCTTTACCCATCGATGCACAAAAAAAGATTCTAAAGGAATTAAGAGACTATCCATTTATAAGTATCCGCCAATTAGCAAGAATAACAGGAATTTCATTTTATACAATCAGGGTTTTATAACCAGGCACGGGTCAATCACGGGGACGGGGCAATTGTCTTCACAATTGCCCCGTCCCCGTGATTGAGATTTAGACCGCCTCTTTACTTTTCAAGGAATGATTTTTTCATTCTCTCAATGTCAGTCAGATAGTCTTGAAGATCCTGTTCATGCTCTTCCTCTTCTGCCAAAATTTTTTTCACAATATCACACGTAGTAAAGTCTTTACCGTTAGTAAAATCGGCAATTTCCTGATACCGGAGAATAGCGCAACGTTCGGAAGCCACGTTATCTTTTAATAAACTGACCGAACCAAAATCCTGAGGAGTATCGTATTTACACCGGGCTAGTTCAAACCATTTTTGAGGATCCAAAACCGGTACCCCCTCCAGTTCAATAATGCGTTTAGCAAGCATTTGAGCGTGCTTACGTTCTTCTTCAGCGTGTTCTTCAAACTCGCCCTGCACATTGGCACGCATCGCCCCTTCAACCACTAAGGCACCTATCCAATATTGGTAATAGGCCAACCATTCTTCCGACAATGCTGCATTTAACTGCGAAATTAAACTTTTTACATCCAATTTTCCTTGCAGGATTTCTACACTTTCTTTAGCCATAATTTTAGTGTTTAGTTATTTAATTTATGTATAAGTGTAACGAACAAGGAATCTTTTTGTTTGAACCGATCCAAATTTTAACAATAGATTCATCCATCTCCTAACCCAGACGTTTTTCCGTTTCTTATACCCGCATATACGAAAAGACGCGAGTTTACGACGTTCTTCTCTCTATCCCGCTTCCGATAAAAGAACTGCAATTAAAACTCTCAACAGAATGCAATTACCTGTATCCCAACGCCACAACTCTCATAAAATCTGAATGTAACAGGTAATAACCGAAATCAATCCTGAAACTGGGAAAATATACCTGAAAGTTTTTGTAAAAATACAGAAAAACATTCCCCTTCCGTAATGGATTTAAACTTTCCGTCACTCATTCAATCCTATTGAAGGGGAATACTTTTTTCCTATAAAATATTATCTACCGGCGGAAATGTAATTATCAGAAGTATGAAAATCATACCATACCAGAAGATTCGGATTATCTCCGATCAGAGACCCCCCGGACAATACCCAGTCGGCAAATCTGGTATACACCCCGGTAATATCTTGTTTTTCCGCCGGCCATCCAATTTCCACCGGAGCTTTCAGTCCCCATACCAATCTTTTGTAATTTTCATAATAGACTGCGCCCCCTTTTTCCGCTACATCCCGGTCATAACCTGTATACAGAGAAGTAGGAGCAAAACCCATTAAATGAATTTCCTTCCCGTTCTCCTGACGTAAAAAATAGTCAAAAGCCCGGGGATCCGCCAACCCGTATATCCTTTGGAACTGATCATCGAGACTTCCTTTTAAGGTCACCGTAAAATCGATACCGACGCCGTCGTCCTCTTTCTCAACCGTATTATAAAAACCGTTTTTTCTTAAAGATTGTAAACCTGTTACCAAAATAGCGGGATAATCGGTTTTCAATACTTCTATGTTCAGTTTATCATTATCTCGTCCGGTAAGCGCTACCCCTACCAAATCCTCAGCCGGAATGCGGGGCCCCCGCATTCCCCAAGTACCTATTTGCATCCCGAAATCATAAGGAAACTGTCCTCCCAAAGCACGTATTTTTAAAGATACATTCACTACAATTACCGGAGCATCCCCTTCCCGGGTATCCAATTTACAATTCATTTTATAATTTATCACTACATCATTAAAATCGTAATCTCCCATATCGGGCCAGGTATCCTCGAACATAATGGTACCGTATCCCCCGGAATTGGGAATATTCAAGGAATAGTTACTCACGTTGGGACTAGGTTCGAAAAATATAATATCATCCGATTCCACCGCTCTGCTTACCGCTTGGATATTACTTTTTATCGTTTTTACGGTACCGTCTGCTAAGGTATATTTTACATAAATAGCTTTCTGGGAATAGGGTAAGTCGAAAGTATAAGTGGTTTTACCTTCAGAAACAGGCAAAACGCCAATCTGGCTTTCAGGCGCACACGAGGCATCGGAATAAAAAGAGGCCACCGTAGCTGCCGGAGAAGTAATAGAAAGAGGGACGGCCTGCGTACTAGACCAGTCAAAACCCTCCGGAACTTCCAAATCGGCCGTATGTTGCGGCTTTTTATAAATATCGTCATGCTTTACACAGGAGAACACCAGAACAATAAATCCCGCAAGCAGACCTATATTTCGGCAAATCGTTTTCATATTCTTTAATTTTAGATGAAGAATTCCTTTTTATTTTACAAGGTTATATATTATTCAAATGTATCCACTTTAACCAGGATATCAATCACGCTTACTAACCTCCTATATTCCAGATGCAAAGATTACACTTTTTTCAACATCCCGAATCTAAAACGCCATATTTTTTTACCAAAGATAAAATTTATTTTAATGGAACGGATTCTATTCCCTCTTGCTTTCGGTCGTTGGGCAAAAGCTAAAAAGGAAGTGGCCGGGTGTTACCTCGCCACTTCCTTTTTACTCGTATTCTGATCGGACATTTCCCCGAACATATTCAATTCCAGAAGGAAATGTATTCACTTCGTCAAACCAATCCTCTGAAATTTACCTGGAGTGATTGAATCCCCTCGGTTTTTGAGGGATCCGGTTTCTCCACTGAATCGCACTATTGGTAGGCTCTTCCAATCTGTTCAAAATATCTACCGAACGACGTATATCCTCCATTAACAAGTCGGCCAGATCGATACCCGTACCCTGACGAACTACGACACGCATAATCACGACATCCTCCATGGCTTTAGGCATCGTATAGGCAGGAACCTGCCAGCCTTCCACATGCAAAGCATCGGATAAATCGTATAAAGTCCATTTCCGGGTGGGATCCTCTTTCAGTTTCCAGACAAACAAGGGATTGGGATTATCCTCACTCAGAAATTCGAATATACCCATTTCTCCTAATTGTTTTCTCAGATAAGCACAAACATTCAGGCAATTTTGCTGTATCTGGCGATATCCTTCTTTACCCAATCTCAGGAACTGATAGTATTGGGCCAATACCTGGTTGCCGGGACGCGAAAAATTAATGGAGATACTGGGAATATCGGCACCCAAGTAATTTACGGCAAAATTCATCTCCTGAGGTAAATACTGTTTGTCTTTCCAGACCACCCAGCCTACACCGGGATATACCAAACCGAACTTATGTCCGGAAACGCTGATAGAAAGAACCCATTTCAACCGGAAATCCCACACGGTTTCAGGATCGATGAAAGGATGAATAAATCCGCCCGTCGCAGCATCCACATGGATACATATTTCCCAGCCTTTCTCGGCATTGAGGCTATCCAAAGCGTCGTTAATCGCTTTCACGTCGTCGTTTAAACCGGTAATGGTCACCCCTTGAATCGGGACGACACAAATGGTATTTTCATCACACATGGCGATTACATCGTCCGGATCGAGGGTAATCTTTTCTGCGGTTACAGGCACCATACGCATTTCCACATCCCAATAAATAGCGAATTTTTCCCATACAACCTGCATACAACTTGAAATGATGAAATTCGGTTTATTGGTGGGAAGTCCCTTTTCCCGGCGACGCTTTTGCCAGCGTTTGAGAGCCGCAATACCTCCCAGCATACAGGCTTCCGAAGAACCTACCGTACTGGTACCCGTACAATAGGGATCTTCCGGAGAATTCCACAACTTAGCCAAAATATTTACACAGCGTCTTTCAATTTCTGCCGTCTGAGGATATTCCGTCTTATCGATCATATTTTTATCCATATTTTCGGTCATTACCCGACGCGCATAATCGTCCATCCAGGTAGAAACGAAGGTAGCCAGGTTTAATCGGGAATTTCCGTCCAACATAGCCTCATCGTGAACAATCTGATAGGCAACTTCACCCGGCATAGATTTATCCGGCATTTCAAATTTCGGAGCCACACGGGCTTCCTCGGACGTACCGAAAATAGGTGTGTTTGGATTTTCTGTCTTCATAATTAAAGAAATTAAAATAGTGTAATAAAATACTCTAAGAATGTTTCCATTCATTCGTTTTGATTACGAATGTTTTATCCCTTTAGTTGCATTCCTACACTATTTAACTTCCGATGAAATATATAGACACAACCACCATTTCTTTCCGATCCTCTCCCTTCTACCCGGTAAAACAATAACCAAAAGTTGAAGCGTCCACCTTCAACTGCAGCTCTTGGTTCTGCTGTCGAAAATTAGGAGGCCCCAGAATAGTAGTCCGGATGAAAGTCCCCTTCTCTCTCCGGAATTTTCGAACCGGCCTGGGATAACGCTCTTCCACAGCCGAAGTTCCCGATGTAGATAAAGCGCTATCGCTTCCTCCAAGGTATTCGGCCTCTCCACAAAAAATAAATCCAGTGTTTTCAGGCCTTTTACCAAAGAATCGAAGATCAGTTTTAGAAAAATATAGGCAGACGGATATTTTAATTTCCTTATCCCTCCGTATTTCTTTATTCCGCTTTTCTCCGGAAGCTTCAAAAAGGGAAGGTCCTTCTCTTAACTTTTTCATTTTTAATCCTTTATTGAGTATTTTGTTAAAACCTATCACAAGAAAGAAATTCGGGTTAAGTTTTTTCTACTTCCTCTTTCTTTCTCAAACTTTTTCCGTCCCGCTAAGTATAAACGAAGGAAACAGTAACCGTATCATTATGGAAGAAAGTTTTTTATATTATATAGAATACAGTGTGAAAAATCACTGGAATTTACCTGCTTTAACCGATTACAAAGGGGCCACCTATACCTATGCCGAAGTAGCCCGGAAAATTGAAAAACTCCGTCTTTTTTTCGAACATAGCGGCATCCGGAAAGGAGATAGAATCGCTTTGTGCAGCCGGAACGCCACCCATTGGGGAATCGCTTTTCTCGCGGTATTGGCTCACGGAGCCATAGTCGTGCCCATCCTGCATGAATTCAAACCCGATAACATCCACCACATCATCAATCATTCCGAGGCCCGCTTGCTGTTCATCGGCGACTCCAACTGGGAAACCGTCGATCACACGCACATGCCTCGTCTGGACGGAATCATCCGCATGGAAGATTACACCATCCGGCATACGAAACGTCCGGAACTTCATAAGGTACGTGAGCGATTGGACGAATGGTTTAAACAAAAATATCCGGATCATTTTACCGAAGAAGACATCAGTTACGGAAGGGAAAATTTAAACGACATCGCCCTCATCAATTATACGTCCGGCACCACTAGTGCTTCCAAAGGGGTGGTGCTGCCTTATCTCAGCATGTGGTCGAACCTGAAATTCGCCCTCGACAAAATGGGGTATCATCCGGGAGAGAAGCTGGTTTCCATATTGACAATGGCCCATATGTACGGTCTGGCTTTCGAATTTATCTATCCTTTCGCCAGCGGAACCCAGGTTTATTTTCTGGCTAAAACTCCTTCTCCTCGCGTAATCGGGGAAGTATTCGGGAGCATACGTCCCCACCTGATCGTCGCCGTACCCCTGATTATCGAGAAAATCATTCGAAAAGGAGTTCTGCCGAAGATACAACGTCCGCACATCCGCTTATTCCTGAAAGTTCCCTATCTCAGTAATAAAATCAAACAACAGGTCAAGCAAAAAGTATTGGATGCCTTCGGAGGCCGGTTTAAACTCTTAGCCGTTGGAGGGGCTGCGCTGAATCATGAAGTGGAAGCTTTTCTCGCCGATATCCGTTTTCCTTACACCGTGGGATACGGAATGACCGAATGCGGTCCCGGAATTTCTTTCGATGACTGGCTCACGTTTCGCCTAGGTTCCTGCGGAAAAGCTGTGGACCGTATCGAGTTGAAAATCGACTCTTCCGATCCCCACCGCATTGTCGGGGAAATTCTGGTGAGAGGGGCGAATGTAATGAAGGGGTATTATAAAAATCCGGAAGCTACGGCCGCCGCCATAGACGAAGAAGGATGGCTGCATACGGGCGATTTGGGCGTTTTAGACGAAGGCGGCTATTTATACATTAAGGGAAGAAGTAAAAATATGATTCTCGGTCCCAGCGGACAGAACATCTATCCGGAGGAAATTGAAGATAAGCTGAATGTCATGCCTTATGTAGCCGAATCCTTAGTCATCGAAAAAGACGGTAAACTGGTAGCTCTCGTCTATCCCGATTTCGAAGCGGCAAAAGCGGCAAAACTCAGCGACGAGGCTCTTACCAGGCAATTGGAACAAAACCGCAAGCAACTGAACGAGATTTTACCGGGATACAGTCAAATTACGCGTATCTGTATTCGGCAGGAAGAATTCGAAAAAACGCCCAAACGAAGCATCAAACGTTATCTGTATCAATAATTTAAAAAAATAGTCTGTTTTTTCAAGCGGAAACAGAAAACTTACTTTTATTCGGCGCTATTTCGCATTTCCCGCTTTTCAAATTTCCGCTTTTTTTTCGGATTTAAGGTTTAAAGAGTTATCTTTGAGGTCGCTAAATAAAATATTATGGAAGAAAGCTTCATTCAATACATTGAACAAAGTATCAAAAATAATTGGGACCGTCCGTCCGTAACCGACTTCAAAGGCGCCACTTCTTCATACAAAGACGTAGCCCGGAAAATTGAAAAACTCCACATCCTATTCGAACACAGCGGCATAAAAAAGGGAGATAAAATCGCCCTTTGCAGCCGGAATATGTCTTCCTGGGGGATCGCTTTTCTGGCTACTCTCACTTATGGAGCCGTAGCTGTCCCTATCCTGAATGAATTTAAACCTGATAACGTCCACCATATCGTCAACCATTCCGAAGCCCGTCTGCTGTTTGTAGGGGATGTAGTATGGGAAAATCTCGACGAATCGGCTATGCCGGATGTAGACGGCATCATCCGCATAGAGGATTATTCCTTACGGCACGCGAACAAGAAATCCCTTACTCAGGCACGCGAACGTTTGAACCAACTGTTCGGTCAGAAATTTCCTGATCGGTTTACTGCCGAAGACGTCAAGTATACCTATGATCAGCTGGATGATCTGGCTGTCATCAATTACACTTCGGGCACTACCAGCTCTTCCAAGGGAGTGATGCTGCCTTACCGGAGTATCTGGACGAATATGAAATTCGGCATAGAAGTGCTCGGTTACAATCCGGGAGAACAAATCGTATGCATGCTGCCGATGGCGCATATGTACGGTCTCGCTTTCGAATTCATCTATCAGTTTGTCAACGGAACGCACATTCACTTTCTTTCCCGTACTCCTTCTCCGAAAATTATCGCAGATGCTTTCGAAAAAGTGAAACCGGATCTCATCATCACGGTGCCCCTGGTGATTGAAAAAATCATCCGGAAAAAGATATTCCCCGCTATTGAAAAACCCCACATCAAATTACTGATGAATATCCCGGTGATCAACGACAAAATCAAAGATTCCATCCGTCAGAAATTGATGGATGCACTGGGAGGAAAATTCAAAGAACTGATTATCGGCGGAGCTGCTCTCAACAAGGAAGTAGAAAACTTTCTAAGATCTATTCACTTCCCCTACACGGTCGGATACGGAATGACGGAATGCGGACCTCTGCTCAGCTACGACGATTGGCGTACTTTCCGCCAAGGCTCCTGCGGAAAAGCCGTAAATCGGGTACAATTAAAAATAGATTCCCCTGATCCTCAGAACATAGTTGGGGAAATTCTGGCAAAAGGAGATTGTGTCATGAGCGGTTATTATAAAAATCCCGAGGCAACCGCTGCCGCTCTGGATGCGGAAGGCTGGTTGCATACCGGCGATCTGGGACTCATCGATGCCGACGGCTACCTGTTTATCAAAGGACGCAGTAAAAACATGCTTTTAGGCCCGAGCGGACAAAATATTTATCCGGAAGAAATCGAAGACCGGCTCAACAATATGATATATGTGTCCGAGTCCATCGTCACCGAACAGGACGGCAAACTGGTAGCTCTCGTCTATCCCGATTTCGAAGCGGTGAGTGCCGGGCACATCAACGAAGCCGACCTACCTAACATTATGGCCGAAAACCTGAAGCACATCAACCAGCTTCTGCCCGCCTACAGCCAAATTTCCCGAATCAAAATCTATAACGAAGAATTCGAGAAAACGCCCAAACGAAGCATCAAAAGATTTTTGTATCAGTAGAGTAACATACAGAGGGAAAGTTTGAAACCGCTTCCCCTCTTTCATTTCCGGCCGTTTCTCCTCCCGCTGCCGGAGAAACGACTTCTGTATCCCCTTTCTCCATAAGCCCCTAGCAAATCCCCCTCAGCCGAGGAATGAAACAGGCCTGAATTTTTTAAGAAATAAAGACAAATAAGTTTTTTTTTAATTTGTATCTTCGTAAGTTGAAAAAATCGGTTAATCATGAAAAAAAATATAAATCGCAGAACGGCTGAAAAAAAACAGCAGCCTTCTACTTTTGCTTTTTTAAAGGAACCCCGGACCCGGATTCTGATCGGTCTTACTTTTATTCTCATCTCACTCTATGCCTTGTTTGCCATGATCGGCTTCTTCTTTACCGGAGGCGTCGACCAGAGTCTGATCGACAGAGGTTTGGGGGAGATTGCCGTTCATGCCGAAATTACAGCCGGCAATCCCGCAGGAAAACTGGGAGCTTGGTTGGCTGACCTCTTGATTAACCGGTGGTTCGGCTTATCTTCCCTTCTTTTTTGTTTTATACTGATTTTATACGGACTCCGTATCATGGGAAAAGCCGTACGCAACTTTAAAAGAAAAGTGTTCATCAGTCTGACGCTCATCCTATGGATCTCCTTGTTTTTAGGTTATTTTTCCGAATTGATTTTTTCCCTCGCCGGTTGGGAGAGAAGCTATCTATATCCCGGAGGTGCGCACGGTTATTTCGTTTCCCGATGGCTGAATTCACTTACGGGTGAAATCGGGACCTTTTTGATCCTGTTCCTGACTTTCGCCATCATTCTGTTTTTCGGTTTTGAAAAAACATTTTATGAGTGCATCGATTTTCTGAAATCTCTATTTCCCCGGAAAAAAGCCGTCGAATTTACATCCGTCGACACTACTCTTGCGGCAGAGCCCGGAAGCTCTCCGGATCAGGAGGAAAATAACCCCCTGAATCCGAATCGGGAAGGAACCGCCGACTTGTATCCCGGAGGCGAAGCCGACGATTTCTCTACCCCGAAAGAACCGGCTCTCTCTCTGGACGATGTTCCGGAAATCCTTCCTTTCGATACGGAAAAGGACGTGGATGTTCATCCGAAAGATTTATCTCTCTCCCTGAACGAAATCGATTTTAAACCCGAACTCGACGGTTTACACAATACTTCTCCTACGTTGAACGCTTCGGGAGCAGAATCTTCCGAAACAACCGGGAATCAGGTAGAATTAACCGTTACGGAAAATCAGGAGGAAACCCTTTCCAGCAATATACAACCCGAAGAGGATTACGATCCTACCTTGGATCTTTCTAACTACCGATACCCTCCCTTAGACCTGCTGGTGGAACATTCTACGGGAAACCCGAAAGTTACCCAGGAAGAGTTGGACGAGAATAAAAACAAAATTGTAGAAACCCTGAGGAACTACAAAATCGAAATCGTCAAAATCAAGGCGACCATCGGACCTACGGTCACGCTATACGAAATCATTCCCGCTCCGGGAGTCAAGATTTCCAAAATCAAAAATCTGGAAGACGACATCGCCCTTAGCCTGGCTGCTCTCGGCATCCGCATTATTGCTCCGATTCCCGGAGCGGGTACCATCGGAATAGAAGTGCCCAATCAGAATCCGGAAATCGTATCCATGCGCGGATTGATTGCATCTAAAAAGTTTCAGGAATCGAAATACGCCCTGCCCATTGCTTTAGGCCGCACCATTTCGAATGAAACTTACACTTTCGACCTGGCGAAAATGCCTCACTTGTTGGTTGCCGGAGCTACCGGACAAGGTAAATCCGTAGGTCTGAACGCCATCATTACTTCTCTTCTCTACAAAAAACATCCGGCCCAGTTAAAATTCGTGATGGTCGATCCTAAAAAAGTAGAATTGAGTATTTATTCGGTGATTGAAAAGCATTTTCTGGCCAAATTACCGGATGAGGACGAAGCGATTATTACGGAAACTTCCAAAGTGGTCAATACCCTGAACTCCCTCTGTATCGAAATGGATACCCGCTACGATCTTTTGAAGGAAGCTCAGGTTAGAAATATCAAGGAATACAATGAAAAATTCGTCAAACGTCACCTGAATCCGGATAAAGGCCACCGCTATCTGCCCTATATCGTGGTTGTGGTAGACGAATTTGCCGACCTGATTATGACGGCGGGAAAAGACGTCGAACAACCCATCGCCCGTATCGCCCAATTGGCCCGGGCGGTCGGAATTCATATGATTATCGCTACCCAACGGCCTTCGACCAACATCATTACCGGAGTCATTAAAGCAAACTTCCCGGCCCGTATTGCCTTTAAAGTGGCTTCCATGATCGATTCGAGAACCATACTGGATTCTCCCGGCGCTAACCAGTTGATCGGCCGGGGGGATATGCTGATATCCCTGGGAAGCGAAATGATCCGTATCCAATGCGCTTTTGTCGATACCCCGGAAATCGATGCCATTACCCGTTTCATCGCCGGGCAGCAATCCTATCCTTCAGCTTTCGCCCTGCCGGAATACATCGGGGACGCCGAAGGAAACGGAAGCATTCCGGAAGCCGATCTCGGCATCAAAGACCCGCTGTTCGAAGAAGCCGCAAAACTGGTCGTCAATTCCCAGCAAGGTTCCACTTCTTCCATTCAACGCCGGTTTTCCATCGGATACAACCGGGCGGGAAGAATCATCGATCAGTTGGAAGCCGCCGGAGTGGTAGGCCCTTTCGAAGGCAGCAAAGCCCGGCAGGTACTGATCCCCGACGAATACAGCCTCGAAATGTTACTCAAAAACCTAGGTGATAAATTTTAAAACTACCCATTATGTTTCTCGAAAAAGCTTTTATCGGAAGAAATAACTGGTACTTATACGTACTTACTCTCCTGATTGTATTCATCGCTACCCAACTGGCCAGTATCCCGCTGGGAATCTACCTCCTCATCCAAAATCCGTCAGCAGCCATGGCCGGCACTATTTCCAACATGACCAGTACCAACATGGGATTTGCCCTCACCATGCTGACTTTTGTCGGGGGGTTTTTCGCCCTATTTTTCTGCGTAAAATTCCTCCAGAAAAAACAATACCTGGATATTGTCACCGCCCGTAGAAAATTCGATTGGAAACGTTTCTTTTTCGCTATCGGTGTATGGACCATAATGACTCTACTGAGCCTTGCCTGGGAATTGCTGAACTCGGAAACCAGCACGGTGGTTTTTCAATTTGAACCGCTCAACTTTTTTATACTGGTTCTCCTTTCCCTCCTTCTTTTTCCTTTTCAGACTTCTTTTGAAGAATTAGTTTTCAGAGGGTATCTGATGCAAGGATTTGCTCTACTGTTCCGCTACCGATGGATTCCTTTTGTGCTGACCAGCGTCCTTTTCGGACTGATGCACACGGCTAATCCGGAAGTAGCCGCTTTCGGGATAGCTAAAGCCATGCCGCTTTATATCCTGATGGGATTGATTATGGGGTACCTCACCATCAAAGACGATGGGCTCGAACTGGCCATAGGCCTTCACCTGTCCAATAACTTCCTGTCGGCCCTCCTGATCACTTCGGACAGTTCCGCTTTACAAACGCACGCCCTGTTCCGGGAAACAGCTCCTTCCATTTCCTATGCCGATACCCTCCTTATGCTGGTCTCCGGCCTTATTTTTATCTTTTGCTGCAACTGGAAATACAAGTTCTTCCATAAAAATAACCTGAATGAAAAAATTGAACCGCTTCCCGCGAATAATTTTTAACATTATATTATGAACCTCAACATTTCAACTTCGTTTTGAAACTTTTATCTTTGAACCGGGTGCAATCGTTGGAACAGCCACTCGAAAATAATTACAAATTATAAATCTGATATACTATGAAAAAAATCACGTCACTGGCTCTGGCCGTTTGTCTGGGGTTATCGCTTTCCGCTCAGGAAAAAAAGGCAGCAGAAGGTTATAAATTCACGGACCTGAAAAGAATGCCGACCACCTATGTAAAATCACAGGACCGTACAAGTACCTGCTGGTGCTGGTCTGGTCTTTCTTTCCTGGAATCTGAAATCATGCGGATGGGTAAAGACTCTGTCAGTTTATCTCCGATGTTCGTCGTATGGAATACTTATGACGGCAAAGCCGACAAATACGTCCGTCTTCACGGAGACCTGCCCTTCGCTCCCGGAGGCGCCTTCTGTGACGTACAATGGGCTATCCAGAACTACGGGATCGTTCCGATGGATTTGTATCTGGGAAAACAATACGGTGAGGAGAACCATGTACACGGAGAATTGCACGCTATCCTGAACGGTTACGTACAGGCCGTCGTTAAAAATGCAAACCGCAAAATCAGTCCGGTATGGAAAAAAGGATACGATGCCGTACTGGATACTTATCTGGGTAAAAAACCGGAAAAATTCACCTATAAAGGGAAAGAATATACTCCTCAGAGCTTTGCCAAAGAACTGGGATTGGATATGGACAATTACGTTCACCTTACTTCTTTTTCTCACCATCCGTTCTATACGCAATTCGCCATCGAAGTACCGGATAACTGGTTGAGCGGACTGGCTTATAACCTGCCGTTGGATGTCTTTATGGACGTGTTGGATAAGGCTATCGACAAAGGATATACCTTCGCATGGGCCTCCGATATTTCCGAAAAAGGATTCGCCGGAGATTTCGCCGTGGTTCCGACAGTCGATACCAAAGAAATGAGCGGTTCCGATATGGCCAGATGGTTAAAACTGTCTCAGAGGCAGCAGGAAGCCGAACTTTACAGGTTCGATAAGCCCGGCAAAGAAAAAGTGATTACTCAGGAAATGCGTCAGGAAGAATTCGATAATTACAAAACCACCGACGATCACGGTATGCATATCGTAGGAAAAGCGGTAGATCAAACCGGTAATCCCTACTTTATCGTTAAAAATTCCTGGGGTCCGAGAGGAAAATACAATGGTTTCTTCTATGCTTCATATCCTTTTGTTGCGCTTAAAACGACTTCGGTTATGATTCATAAAGACGCCCTTCCCAAAGATGTGAAAAAGAAACTGGGCATTAACTGATGCGTGTTTTTTAACAATATAAAAGTCGCCATTTTAATTGTGGCGACTTTTTTTTATCTTTGTGCCGGTCTCCGTAAAAGACCGGTAATTCGTGTTATCCATATTAAAATAAAATCATATGAACCAATCCATCGAAATTAAAAACAACATTTTTTGGATCGGCGTCAACGACCGCAGAACCCATTTATTTGAAAATTACTGGCCTCTGCCCAAAGGAGTCGCTTACAATTCTTATGTCATCCTAGATGAAAAGGTAGTGGTCATCGATACGGTGGAACGTAGCCGGATGGACGACTATCTGGAAAGTCTCGAAGCCATTCTGAACGGAAGAAAAGTAGATTATCTCATCGTTAATCATATGGAACCGGATCACTCCGGAGCCATCAAAGCCCTGCTCTGTCACTATCCTGATCTGACGATCATCGGCAACAGCAAAACCTTCCCCATGCTGAACAATTTTTACGGAGTCCATACCCATTTGCTGGAAGTAAAAGAGGGGTCTTCTCTGAACATCGGTAAACGGGAGTTACAGTTCTACATGGTACCCATGCTTCACTGGCCGGAAACGATGGTTACCTATCTTCCGGGCGAAAATATCGTATTCAGCGGAGATGTCTTCGGGGCGTTCGGAACCCTGGACGGTGGCATTTTCGACGATCAGCTGGATCTGGACTATCTGGAAGAAGAAATCAGCCGTTATTATTCCAATATCGTGGGGAAATACGGGATTCCTGCACAAACCGCTCTCAAGAAACTGAATACGCTTACTTTCAATATGATTTGTGCCACTCACGGACCGATCTGGCGTAGTCACGTCTGCGACATCATCGCCCGTTATGAAAAATGGAGCAAGTATGAAACGGAGGAAGGAGTCGTGATCGCTTTCAGCAGCATGTACGGACACACCGAACGAATGGCCGATATGACGGCCCGTTTCCTGGTGGAAGAAGGGATCAAAAAAATACGGATACATGATACCTCCAAAACCCACCCTTCCTACATCATCAACGACATTTTCCGCTACAAAGGCGTTATCCTCGGAAGCTGTGCCTATAACGGAGGCATTTTTCCGACCATGGAAACCCTGCTTTCCGAGTTGGAACATATGGGCGTGAAGAACCATTTATTGGGCTTCTTTGCCAATAAAACCTGGTCCGGAGGAGCCGTCCCCCGCTTCACCCAATTCGCCGACCACATGAACTGGGAAGTCGTGTGTCCTCATGCAGAGGCTTCCGGGACCCCTCAGATTTCAGATGTGGAAGCCTGCCGGAACATAGCCCGTTCTATGGCGGAAAGGTTAAAAGCCTAAAAAATATACCCAGAGTGCCGGGAAACAGGTTATACCCGGCCTTAGCGAAAAATCCCGGAACCCCAGGAAAAGTCAAGGCCGGAGATTTTTCGCTATGTTTTTAGAAATATTCAAGCGAACCTTTTCCGTATACTCAAAAAAAAAGAGGCCCGAAGGCCTCTTCTTCACCTAAAAAATCCAACTATTTACTGTTCCACCACACTCTGGTATGGAATGAATCAGCACCTTGCTGAGCAATCGCGGCATCGTAATTTGCCTGATTGGTCGTAAAATCACTCGAACTGTAACAAAGACGATACGGCACATGGTCCAGGGTAGGATCGGCATTTGCATTCCCGGGTTTTAATAGCGGAACACCCAGGCGTCTCCAGGTCGACCAGGCCTCCACACCGTCCTGCATATAGTTGGCCAGCCAGGCTTGTAAACCGATTTTAGCCAGCTTTTCTTCCGGGCTACCCGTTAGCTTCACTCCGCTTTGGCTATAATACGCATCGAAATCATAACCGGAGGTTTCGGGATGCTGATCGAAAGAAGCCCGGATTCCGGCTTTATACAATCCCTCCGCATCGGCTGTAATCCAACCGCGAACGGCCGCTTCCGCTTCCAGCAAGTAAATGTAGGAAGGAGTGATCAACACCCAGGGAGCATCCTGCTCATAATACCGCGGATTGAAATTGCAATAAGTACCGGCCTGCCACTCCGTACTCAATACTTCCGACAGCGTACCGAAAGGTATCGCACGGTATTTCCCTTTTTCGTTAGGCACGCAATATGCTTTCAGACGAGGGTCGTTAAAAGCCTTCAACTGGTCCACGATCTGGGCGCAGGGAACAAAATCCTTACGCGCATCCTGAATCATATTGGTCCACAAGGGATTGGCATTGGCATTCTCCGGTAAATACTTGTATTCCAATAAATCCCGGTTGTCCGTCATGCCTCCGTCGGCATAGGCACGGGCAAAACGCTCTTTCGCTACAGCCGGAGCTACTTTCGCCAGCTTTATCGCCATCATCATACGGAGGGAAGCGTTCAGTTTTTTCCATTTAGACACATCTCCGTTATAAAAAATTTCGAATTCGGAATCCAAACGCCCCTCTTCCTGAAACAATTTATAAGCATCCGTGAGCCGCTTGTCCAGGTCGGCATAAATAAACTCCTGCGTATCGTACTTCGGCGTATAAATTCCTTCTTCCGCCTTATTCGCTTCCGAATAAGGAATCATTCCCAGAATATCCGTCAGGTGCATAAAATAGAATGCCCGCAGGGTTTCGGCCACTCCGATTTGATTCCCGGCGTCCCCGAATACACTTACCCAGGTTTCCTTGCTATCCGACTCGCTTTGGTTATAGCGGATGATATCTTCCAGATTACGGATGGCATACCGGTAGTAGTTGCTCACTCCGAAAGTGGACAATAAGAACTTGGTATATTGTACATTGGTACATTCCGTAATGTACTGGGGATACAATTGGTTCCAGGGATTGTAATTCCCCATCCAGCCGAAATTAGAGGTATATCCGGCAGCAGCCAGAAACAGGGAACGGGTATTCGCAATGGACGGACTGTCCGGATCCCGGTTTACATCGCCGAAATCGTCACAACGCGAAAACAGCAACAGACAAGCCGTGAGAATACTGAATATCTTTAATGTTTTCATATTTTCCTTATTTTTCAATTAAAACGTCATTTTCACAGTAAAACCGAAAGAGCGGGTAGCGATGGCCTGTCCGCCTTCCACATAGGAAGAACCTCCCGATTCCGATACGTCTACATACGGAACACCGGAATGTATCAACCAGGGATTTTCGGCCACAAAGGCTACGCTAGCCCTTTTAATACCGATACCCAAACGGGAAAGCAAAGCAGAGGGAATCTCATAATTCAACGCCAATTGACGCATTTTCAGGTAGCTGGCATCGTAAATATAAGGTTCCCAGATGTTGTATTTGGTCCCATAATAGGTCTGAGCATCGATATAAGCCGTCACTGGAGTATAGGTCCCGTCCGCATTCTGTTCCACACCGTCCACTCTTACTCCCCCGTTCTGGCTTGCCGGCAACCGAATATCACCTCCTTTATCGTTCTTACCCACGGTAGTTTCCAATAAGCCGGTACCTTCTCCGTTCATATTCGTCACCGAAGCCAATTTACCTCCAATCTGATAATCGAAGGACATACTCAGGGTCAGGCTCTTGTATTTTACCGAAGTGGAAAAACCTCCCGTCCAATCCGGCTGTATATTTCCCAATACATCCTGTGCGGATCCGTTGATATTCAATCCGTAGGAACCGTCCGATTTCTTGGTGAGAATTTTCCGGCCCTGAGGATCTTTTTTCCAGGCGGAACCCCTCATCTCTCCGATAGGTTCCCCTACTTTCGCAAACAAATAAACATAGGAATTCAATCCCCAGTATCCCATCCGGTATTCCTCCAGATTACCGTCCAGTTCCACCAGTTTATTCCGGTTGTGAGCAATATTGGCGTCGATATCCCATTCCCAGTCCGTCGTTTTGATTACTGCGCCTCCCAGGGACAATTCCACGCCCCGGTTACGGATCTTTCCGGCATTCATCGTCCGCGAACTGTAACCGCTGGCCGGAGTTACCGAAACGTTGATGATTTGGTTTTTGGCGTCCCGGTTGTAGAAGTTGAAATCTCCCCACAAACGGTTATTGAACATACGGAACTCGGTCCCGATTTCATAAGCCGTAGAAATCGTCGGCTTGATGTGCGGGTCTTTTTGCTGATCACTGTGATACAATTCCGTCATCGAACCGTATTTACCCGTCTGATAAGTTTCATTGATGTTATAGGCACTGGTGGCGGTTCCGACCTGAGCCACGGAAGCCCGGAGTTTCCAGAAATTGAGGACGTCCGATTTGATCCAGTTGCTGGCGATAGCCGCTACGGAAACCCCGCCGTACAAATAGCTGTTTTTGTCTTTCGGCAAAGTGGAACTCCAGTCGTTACGCAAAGAAACGTCCAGGTAATACGTATTGTTCCAGCCGGCGGTCAGGGTACCGAATATACTCCGGGTCTTCAGACGACTCGTTCCGGTAGTACCTCCCGGCAAGCCTACCGAACCCGCCGTACTGAAAAATTTATCGATAATCAGACCGTCACGCGTAAAAGCTTCTACTTTCTCATACCGATAAGAACGGCTTTCCAGGAACAAAGCGGCATCCAGACTCAGCTTCTCCTTAAAATACCGATCCGAATAATTCGCATAACCCTGTACCTGCATATCGATGGTACTATACTGATTGGTCGTCAGGTAAGCCGTATATCCCGGAATGTTCTCAGGTACCGTATACTTATACCGGTAATTGATCAGATAACCGTTGACCCGTATACCCGCTTTGATTTTACTCGTCACATCGTAAATAGCTTCTCCCTTGAAGGTGTTGTACTGAGTGATATTCTGATAATTGATTTCGTTAAAAATCGTAAAGGGATTGCAATTGCTGGAATATTTTTGCTGCAGATTGGTCGGAGAAGTAATATTCCAGGTCCGGAATGTCCCGTCGGGACGTTTATAGTCCTTCAGGTCCTTGATGCGTACATTCGTATGGAACCACTGGGAATAGACATATCCGATATTGGCGGCTCCCCCGTAACCTTCCTGAGCCGCATTGTGATTCTTGCGGTAGGTGTATTTATAATCCAAATCCACTCTCAACTTATTCGTTACTTTGAAATTCGTTTTGAACGAAAGGAAACGCCTGTTGGCATCGCTGTTGGGCACCACCCCTTCCCGGGACACATTTGTGAAAGAAACCCGCGTCATATGGTCTTTACCCGAACGCGCAAAAGACACATTGGTCGTATTCATCATCCCCGTCTGATACATATCCCGCAAATTATCTTTCGGTGCAGCCGTAAACTTATCCAACTGTCCGAACTTCGGATGCGTCGGATCCCAGGCATACCACGGTGCGTACGTACGCCCGTCCAGTTTCGGCCCCCAGCTTTCGTCCACCCAGTAGTCGTAATAAGGGGCCCCGTCCATCTGCTGAAGATAGGAAGCGTGCACGGAAGGATCATAATGGAAAGTCATCATTTCCCCCGTAGCTCCGAGTTTACCACCACCGTATTCCCGCTGGAACTTGTAATGCAGATAAGGCTCTTCGAAAATAATACTGTGACTGACTTCGAATTCCTGCTTTTCACCCGTCAGCGCCTTAGTCTTGATAATAACCGCTCCGGCTCCGCCGCGTGAACCGTAAAGTGCCGTAGCTGCCGGTCCCTTCAGCACATTCACCGACTCCACATCGTCCATGTTTACCGCGGACGCACTACTGATTACCCCGTCGATGACGTAAATCGGAGCAGTTCCCTGCGCACTTAAAGAACTGGTTCCCCTCAGTACAATACTTCCCGCATCGAACTTAGCGCCGGAACCTCCCAGGAAACGAACTCCCGCCACCTTACCTACCAAGGCATTGTTGAGGTCCATCTGACGGGTTTTTACCAGTTCCTCCGACTTTACCTCCTGAGTGGCATACCCCAACGATTTTTTTTGACGGCTCATTCCCTGAGCCGTTACCACCACCTCGTCCATAGCTAAAGTGGCCGTTTCCATCCGAACGTCGATCACACTTTTGCCCTTCACCGGTATTTCCTGACTTTTCATTCCGATAAAGGAAAACTCCAACACTCCGTTCACTCCCACCCGAATGGAATAAGTTCCGTCGATATTCGAGGCCGTACCCCGTTCAGTCCCTTTCACTTTAATAGTAACTCCAGGAAGAGGCGAACCGTCTAAAGCATCGGTCACAGTCCCGGTAACCGTCTTTTCCTGAGCACTTGCCAAATGCATCCCGATCAACGAAAGGAATACAAATAGTCCGATTAATTTTCTCATAAACTCCATAATTTTTAGTTAGACATTATCTGATTGCCCAAAAAAAACGGACGTTTATTCGGGCATTTCATTTTTTCTTCACTCCTTGGCCTATTAAAATGTAATTTTCTCATTTACATAGATATACAATAGTCTCTGCCGGTCTTTTTTTCTGATGGAATCTTCACCAAAAAAAGGTCCGTTTTACACTATAGATAATTACTTAAGAATGAATATGTTAATAGACACACACAAACCATATTCATCGAATTCGGGTTGCAATTTATAAAAAAATAAGAAAAAACAAATATTTTCGAATATTAAATAAATTTTAATATAGAGGAGTTAATGAATCCTAAAGGCAGAAACTATTAACTACTAAAATTATATTTTATAAATAATTATTAATTAAATCATTTGAAAAGAAAGTGCCTAAACGACAAGAAAAGAGGAACCTTTTGTTTTTCTGGGAAATAAAACCGTTTCTATGTTCTATCGATGGGGTATGCCGGCATTTCAAAAAAAGGGGACCTGAAAGTCCCCTCTTGTCGCCTAAAACCGGCTTTTATTTTCCTGACGGATATTTTATTTATGCTCGCTTCCGCTCACCAAATCATAGCCGGCCGTAATGCCTTTGATGACGGAGGAACTGAATCCGTTATGCTCCATCGTATTGATCGCCGTAATCGTTACGCCTTTAGGCGTACATACCTTGTCGATTTCCCGTTCGGGATGATGCTCGGTTTGAAGGATCAGTTTAGCAGCTCCCAGCATAACCTGAGAAGCGATCTGATGCGCCTGGGCCGAACCGAAACCGATCTCGATGCCTCCCTGAGCCATGGCGCGCATGAAACGCAGGGCGAAAGCGGTACCGCAGGAAGCCAGCACCGTTACCGCCGGCATCAGCGCTTCGGGCACTTCCATACATAATCCCATTTTACTGAATAGATAGGTTACTTTAGCTTTGTTTTCTTCACTTTCCCCATTTTGGGCAATGGCCGTTACTGATTCACAGAATTCGGCCGCCGTATTGGGCATGACCCGGAAAAGAGGCACTTCTCCTACGATCGACTTCAACTCTGCGATGGTTTTACCTGAAATAAACGAAACCAGGATATGCCGCTGGGGATCGAAACAATCTTTCAAGTCCTGCAATACATGGGGACCCACATAAGGTTTCAGAGCTACGATAACAATATCCGATTCCCGGATCGCCTGCCGGTTATCCGTGGTAATGCGAATTCCCAGTTCGTCTTCCAAGGGCTGTATGACATCCAAGACAATATTCGTCACGGTCATTTCCCCGGCCCGGACCGTTCCGCTTTTCACCAATCCTTTTGCAACGGAAGAACCGATATTTCCTCCTCCGATCACTGCTACTTTCAAATTCATTTCCTATCTGCGTTTAATTCTTTCTCAATTGTTCGTTCATATGTGCAGCTGCCCGGCGTCCGTCTCCCATAGCCAATATTACGGTTGCCCCTCCTCTGACGATATCTCCGCCCGCATATATACCGGAAATATTGGATTGCATGGTCGTTTCGTCTACAAGGATGGTTCCTTTCCGGGAAACTTCCAGACCGGCTACAGAATGGGGAATGATCGGGTTGGGAGATACTCCGACAGCTACCACCACCACATTCGCATCGATCAGGTATTCGGAACCTTCTACGGGCACAGGACTGCGCCTTCCGCTTTCATCCGGTTCGCCTAAAGCCATTTTCTGCACGTTTACCTGTTTTACCCGACCGTTCTCATCCACCAGATATTCTACCGGATTAGTCAGGGTAATAAACTCACAACCTTCCTCTTTAGCATGCTTCACTTCTTCGATCCGCGCAGGCATCTCGGCTTCACTCCGCCGGTATATGATAATCGCCCGTTCGGCTCCCAATCGTTTAGCCGTACGTACGGAATCCATAGCCGTATTTCCCCCTCCTACCACCACCACATGTTTACCGCGAAATACCGGAGTATCGGAATCTTCACGATCGGCACCCATCAGATTGACCCGGGTCAGATACTCGTTCGAAGACAACACTCCGTTCGCATTTTCTCCGGGGATATTCATAAACCGGGGCAAACCGGCTCCCGAACCTACATAAAAACCGCTGAATCCTTCGGCTTTCAATTCTTCTATCGTTTCCGTCATCCCCACAATAAAATTCGTTACGAATTTAACACCCATCTTCCGCAGATTATCGATCTCCACGTCCACAATCCGGTTCGGCAAACGAAATTCCGGAATACCGTATTTCAACACGCCTCCAATCTCATGCAGGGCTTCGAACACGGTTACGTCATATCCCAGCTTAGCCATATCCCCGGCAAAAGAAAGGCCGGAAGGCCCGGAACCGATCACCGCCACCTTGATTCCGTTCGGTGCTGCAACCTCGGGAACCGATATATGGCCGGACTCCCGTTCGTAATCGGCTGCGAAACGTTCCAGGTATCCGATGGCCACCGCCTCTTTCTTCATTTTTTGTACATAAAAACAGCGGGCTTCACATTGCTTCTCCTGGGGACATACCCGTCCGCACACCGCCGGCAACGCACTGGTTTGTTTCAATACTCCCGCAGCCTCCAAGAATTCTCCCCGCTCTATATTTTTAACAAAACCGGGTATATCGATTCCAACCGGACACCCTTCCATACAGGTAGGATTCACACAATCCATACACCGTTTAGCCTCCCGAACCGCCATTTCTTCCGTCAATCCGGTATTTACTTCCAGCCGCTGACTTTTGATCCGTTCGCCGGCCGGCCTTTCCGGCATCACCACCCGGGGAATTGCCGTCCGTTCTTTTCCCTTTACTGCTTCACGAAGTTGTTTCCTCCATTCGGCATTTCGATCGCTTATATTCATCATCCGTTAATCTGCTAATTCATGTAATTTTTGGACTTCGATAGTTTTATATCCTCCTAAACGGGACATCATTTCGTCAAAATCGATCTGGTGCGCATCAAATTCCGGCCCGTCCACACAGGTAAATTTTGTTTTACCTCCTACGGTTACCCGGCAAGCTCCGCACATTCCCGTTCCGTCCACCATAATGGCATTCAAGCTGGCAATTGTCGGAATCCCGTATTTTCCGGTCAATAACGAACAGAATTTCATCATGATCGCCGGGCCGATAGTTACCGCCATATCTACTTTCTCCCACAAAATGATCTCTTCCATGCCTTCCGTCACCAATCCCTTTCTGCCGTAGCTGCCGTCATCCGTCATCACCACTACCTCGTCGGAAAAGCGGCGGATCTCGTCCTCCAGGATCACCAGATCTTTCGTTCGGGCGGCAATTACCGATACCACGCGGTTTCCGGCTTCCTTAAACCCCTGCACGATCGGCAGCAAAGGAGCAACACCGACACCGCCACCACAGGCAAGCACGGTCCCCACCTTCTCAATGTGGGTAGCCTTACCTAAAGGGCCTACCAAATCCGTAACATAATCTCCTTCCTTTAAATCGCAAAGTTTCGTAGAGGAAACTCCCATCTTTTGTATAACCAGCGTAATACTCCCCCGCTTCACATCAGCCTCCGAAATCGTCAACGGAATCCGCTCTCCTTTCTCTCCCACCCGCACGATTACGAAATTACCCGGTTTCCGCGCTTTTGCAATCAAAGGCGCTTCCACCTCCATTTGCACCACCCGCTCGGAAAAATACCTTTTCTTCAGAATCTTGTTCATTATCTTATCATTAATAGGGTTATAGAGTTCGCATGTCCAACCGGTCGCACTGCCTGTTTTTATGTTTTACGACATACAAAAATACTCGCTATTTTTATACTCGCAACCCTTTCCCCGAAAATTAAATAAAAAACCTTATATTTGCAGAAAGCATCCGTTCCAGGGGCTTTCCCGGAAATTTCAGCCGGTTTCGTCCGGACCGGATGACTTAAAAAAATTTTGAATAAAACCCACAGTTATGAGTAAACAAAAGGGAAGAATCAATGTTGTATATTCCACCAACCCCGATTTCAACTACGAATATGCATCCGAAGAAGAAACCGTCACCCTGCCCCCTGAAAAACAAAATCTGCGGGTTACGCTGGATTCCAAACAACGGGCTGGCAAAACCGTCACTCTGATACAAGGATTCACAGGCCATGAAAATGACCTCAAGGAATTGGCCAAACTTCTCAAAAATAGATGCGGAGTCGGCGGTTCGGTCAAGGACGGTATGATTATTATACAAGGAGCCCTGCGGGAAAAAGTCCTGGCCGTTTTACTGGAAAACCGATACAGGGCCCGGTAATCAGATCAGGCCCATCTTTTCCAGTAGAATAGTAGCATTCATATTGCGGCTTACCCCTTCTTTCAATTTATAATCGTAAAAAATATCATCTGCCGTATGCGAAATCTCAAAACAGGTATTGAAAAAATGACCTGGGAAATGATCTGCCAGCTCTCCCAATTCCAAATCGTGAGTCGCAATAATTCCCGATACCGGATAATTCAGCAGATGAACCAGAAACCTTAACGAGCCGTTCACTTTATCCCGGGAATTGGTGCCTTTCAGCATTTCGTCCAAAATAATAAAAAGCCGCTCCGAACGTTCAGCTCGTCCGATCAATTGTTTCAAACGCAGCAGTTCTGCATGGAAATAAGAAGTTCCCTGAGCCAGATTATCGGTAGTCCGCATACTGGTGAACAAGTCCATCAACCGAAACCGGAACTTACTGCTGCAAACTACGTTTCCCGACAAAGCCAGCACCAAATTCACACCCACCGTACGCAAAAAAGTACTCTTTCCGGCCATATTCGCTCCGGTAACTATAAAAAAATGATGCAGTTCCTCCACAGTAAAATCATTACGTACACATTTTTCCTCCCTCAGTAAGGGATGTCCCAATTGCTCGGCTTTCAGCCATTCTTTTTCTCCCGGTTCCGGAAAAATAAAACGGGGATGATTAAAACGGTAAAAAGACATACTGCACAACGCATCCGCTTCGCTTAGGGCCTTTATCCAATCTTCCACCAGGTCTTGATAACGTTTTTTCCATTCGTCTAAATTCATCAGGAAATGAAAATCACTGGTATACAGTCCATTGGTAACAAACCCCACCAAAATATTATTTCGTTGATCGAATCCACTCAGAATCTTGCCCAACTTCCGGAAAGCGGTTAAAGAATTGTTTTGTCCCCCGAACAACTGTTTTTTTAAAGCGTTCATGCGAACCGACTCAAAAGATTTTCTTTCCATCAGTTCCATCAGCCGCAGGTATTCGGTCGTCGTTTTCACCACTTCTCCCAACCGTTTGTAATAAACATTGATTTTTTTCAGGTGCAGGGAAATATAGCCCAATTGAAGAAGAGAGAAAAAGATCGCAAAAAAATAAGGGATGACTGACAAAAAGGCGAAACCCCAGCAGCTTAGGGTCAATCCGTTCCACACATACACCCCAAAACGGTTCAGAGGTTTACGAAAAAAACATTCTTCCCTCAACCAGCTTTTCAATTCCCTTACCTGTTGCTCCGTAACCCGGTATACCTCTCCCCAGGCCCTGAATTCCATCGCCCAGTCCGGATCCGCAGCAAGATCTCTTACGGCTTCCTGACGGGAAAGTATTTCAGTCTCCGTCCGACAGGGATTCAGCAGCCAGGAGGCCAGGGTGTCCTTACCGTCCGGGGTCACCGTCCGGTTCATATGCTGAAACAAAGAATCTTTTCCGAGAATGTCCAGATCTTCCGCGTAGGCATGTTCCCGATTCCGATAGGATTCTCCTCCCTCCAGAGATCCGTATTCTCCCCGGAGATAGGCCGATTCCAGACGACAGACAGACAACAAAGCTTCCGCTATCCGGATTCGCCTCACGATGCGGGCATCCCAAATCGTAAAAAACACGAACATCGCCAATCCTCCGATACTCAACCACAAAAAAAACGTTTCACGACGCACAGCAAAGAGGTAGATTCCGTAACACATCGCTAAAAACAACACCAGTTTGACGACAGTAATCCGATTCCTCACAGCTTTTATCCGGTCCCGTTGCTTGCGGAACTCTTCTTCCTTTTCTTTATAATAGCATTCAGGAGACATTTTCATCAGTTTATGCCACAAAAATAATAAAAATGCCCCGCACATCCTGCGGGACATTGTTTTATAGACTGAGATCCGGATTATTTTCCGGTTTCTTTCCGGATTACAACCATTTCACCAGGGCAAAGTCCTGACGATGCGGCAACAACGGATTCTTAGGGTAAATGCGTAAAGCCAGGTTCAGCAAGCCGGGAGCATCGGCGGTTACATCGATGCGGTAAACCACCCGCCCTTCTTCCTGAGAAATGGGGGTAAAATCGTGTTTTTCCCGGATGACCAGTCGGTCGTGATGCTGTTCGGCCGCTACCAGTTCCAAGCCTACGTCTTCCATGGACAAATCTCCGATCTCCAGCGTTACTTCTCCGGAATAGGATTTACCCAGAGCGATAATCTGTTTGGAGCGATTCGGCAAATTCAGACTGACCACTTCGATATTATCCCATTCCCGGCTCACTTTTTTCTTCCAGCCAGCAATTTCCGAAGCCATGGCGTAATTATTTTCGCACATCTGATGATACCGTTCGGCCATCGGATGGTAATACTGCTTTTCGTAATCGATCAGCATGCGGTTGGAAGTAAAATTAGCGGCCACTTTCGCAATAGTATTCTTAATATAGCTGATCCAGCGGGGCGAATAACCGTTCGGTCCCTTATCGTAAAAAAGAGGCGCGATATCGTCGTCGATGATGTTGTAAATCATTTCCGAGTCCAGTTCATCCTGGAAGGCCTGGTTTTCATACGCCCGTTCCATCGGCAGCATCCAACCCGCATCGGGACGGTAGCCTTCCACCCACCAACCGTCGAGAACACTGAAATGCATCACCCCGTTCATAGCCGCTTTTTCTCCGCTCGTACCGGAAGCTTCCTGAGGACGGGTGGGAGTATTCATCCATACGTCTACCCCTTGCACCAGATTCTTGGCCAGGTCCATGTCGTAATTCGGAAGGAACAATATCTTTCCGATAAATTTCGGATTTTTCGAAATATCCACAATCCGCTTGATCAAATCCTGACCCGCCTTATCAGCCGGATGGGCCTTACCCGCAAAAATAAATTGCACGGGATGCTGGGGATTATTCACAATTTCGTCCAGCCGGTCCAGATTCCGGAACAACAGGTAAGCCCGCTTATAAGTTGCGAAACGCCGGGCAAATCCGATAGTCAGAATATCGTCCCTCAAGGTATCGTGAATCTCAATCACCTGACGGGGAGTAAAATAAGAAGCGGCAACGCCTCCGGTCAGCATTTTCTTCACATGATCGATCAACCGCTTCCGCAAATTATTCCGCACCCGGTAGATCTCTTCATCGGGCACCCGGTAGATTTCTTCAAAACATTTTTTATCGTAATGATGGGTCTGGAATTCATCTCCGAAAACACCGGCTTCAATTTTCTTCCATTCAGGAGCGGTCCAGGTGGGGTAGTGAACCCCGTTGGTCACATAGCTGATGTGCAATTCTTCCGGTAAATAACCCGGCCACAAGCCTTTAAAAATATCCCGGCTCACTTCTCCGTGCAACCAACTCACCCCATTCACTTCCTGAGACAAATTAGCTGCCAGAAAACTCATCGAGAATTTTTCGTTGGGATCGCCCACATTGATTTTTCCTAAACCGAGCAACTGTTCCCAACTGATTTTCAAACGGTCGGCATAATGAGAAATATAGGTACGCAACATGTTTTCCGAAAAAGCATCATGTCCGGCAGGCACAGGCGTATGAGTAGTAAACAAGGAAGAACTCCTCACCACCTCCATCGCTTCGGGAAAGGTGAGCTTTTCATCCTGGATATATTCCTTCAGTCTCTCCAGTCCGGTGAAAGCCGCGTGTCCCTCGTTACAATGGTAAGTAGCAGCTTCTATACCCAGTTTACGTAAAGCCTGAATACCGCCGCATCCCAACAACAATTCCTGTTTCAAACGGTTTTCCCAGTCCCCTCCGTACAAATGATGGGTAATCGACCGGTCTTCCTGCAAATTGTCCTCAAAATCCGTATCCAGCAGATAAAGTTCTATGCGTCCTACATCTACCCGCCAAATCCGCGCATACACATTCCGTCCGGGAAATACCAGACTGATCGTCAGCCAATTTCCTTCCTGATCCCTCACCGGACTTACGGCGATCTTCATAAAATCCTGGGCTTCATACTCGGCTTCCTGATCGCCCATGGCCGACAACTTTTGGGTAAAATAACCGTAACGATACAACAATCCTACAGCCGTAATCTTCGTTCCCTTGTCGCTGGCTTCTTTCAGGTAATCCCCCGCCAAAATGCCCAGACCTCCCGAATATATCTTCAAGGACGTATGTAATCCGTACTCCATACTGAAGTAGGCGACTCCGGCACCGCTCATGTGATTTTTTCCGTCCATATAGGTGCGGAAGTGGTCATACACCGTATTCAACTTGCTCACAAACACCGGATCGTTCTCCAGTTCCTTATACCGGTTCAGTGAAATCTTATCGAGTAACGCAATCGGGTTATGTCCGCAAGCCCGCCATTGCTTAATGTCGATGCTCCGGAACAACTCCCGGGCCTCATCGTTCCAGCACCACCACAGGTTTTTGGATAATTCTTCCAAACCACTCAGTTTCTCGGGTATGGACCGATGAATCATTACACTTACCCAATGGGGAGTATTCACCGAAAGCTGTTTTTCGATATAAGTCACCTGTTCGTTCAATACAGCAGGAATATCCTTTAAACGCTCGTTTACCCGGTCCAAAGCGACTTCATAAGCCTTCTTATAGTATACCACCAGATTATCCCAAAGCGCAATACGGGAAACATCTTTTGCATTTCCTTTGTTACGGATAATATCGGGCCATTCGAGGGTTGTAAAATACTTAATCCGGTCGGCAATTGCCCCGGCTACATAATCACTGTTGCCGTCCTCCCGGTGAATCACCGAAATACCCGGATGATCCATATTGTAGTGTTCTTTCACCCACATACCGAAGCCGGCAAGCGTCGTAGTGATCGTAGGAACCTGAAAGGCCAGACTTTCCAACGGAGTATACCCCCAGGGTTCGTAATAGGAAGGGAAAACCGTGAGGTCCATGCCGATCAGTAAATCGTAATAAGGCATATTAAAGATACCGTCGTCTCCGTTCAGATAACTGGGAGCGAAAAATACTTTTACAGTATCCTGCTCTCCGTTCAATAATTTTTGATTCCGGATACCGTTCATCACCTGATCGTGAACTTCATCCGCCAGGTAATGTGTCAGATAAGAATTGCTTACCTCCAGGGGATGATAAGGTTCCTCCAGATTATGAAGCAGTTCCTTATTCGGACCGTTATGTGCGCCCGGAACCAGAATAAAAGCCAATACCTCTTTGGCATTGCCGTTATCCCGGTTTAAACGTCCCAAAGCCTCCAGAAACACATCGATTCCCTTATTTTTAAATTCGTACCGGCCGCTGATCCCTACAATCAGGGCATCGTCCGCTACCGGCCGCCCCAGTAAAGCCTGAGCCACCTGCATAAACTTCTCCCGTCCGGCTTTTCGCTTCCCTTCGAACTTTTCTTCACTGGGAGTAAACACATTTTCAAAACCGTTCGGAGTCACAATATCCACCTCCTTGTCGAGGAAATGGGCACATTCCGTCGCCGTAATTTCGCTCACTGTAGTAAAACAGTCCGCATGCTGAGCAGCCGTCTTCTCCAGCGATTGTTTGGAAACCACATTGAAACGACGGGCCAGTTCTTCCGGTACGTAATTCTTCATTTCGCTGTACAAGGGAAGATTGTTTCCGGCCACACTCCGTCCCAACACGGTAGCATGCGTAGTAAACACACAACCTACCTGCGGTACGGCATATTTGAGATACAACAAACCGGTCCCCGTCATCCATTCGTGAAACTGAGCGATAAACCGCTGACGCATCGTCGTATTATAGCGGACGAAACTCTCTATCACTTTTCCGGATGCGTATCCGAAAAGAGCCGGCTCGATGTAATCCCACTGACCACTGATCGAATCCAGCTTATATTTTTCCCAAAACGACGAAAAAATAGCATCCTTTTGAGTAATAAAGGTGGTAAAATCCACCAGAATGACGATCGGTTGTCCGGCCACATTCCAACGGCCTACCTTGATGCGAAGCCCTTCCTGGGCCGCTTTCACCCGCCACGAACGGAAAAGACGGGGATCGTCTATAAATTCCGGATTTTGTTCCGTATACCTCCACACATCAGGTCCAATCAAAATATGACTGTTACTGTACTCCTTCACCATATTCAATGCCTTTGTCGAGATGACCGTATGAATCCCTCCGACTTTATTACATACCTCCCAACTTACCTCGAACAAATAGGCAGGATTTTTCAATTTATTATTATCCATATAAATTCATATTTTTCTAAAATGTGTGCTAAGGTAACAAAAAATAGTTACCTGAAAAACTGACCACAAAAAATTATGAAGTGTACGAATGTCTCTTCTTCGGAAAAAAACATCCGTAAACTTCATCCTTTACCTTTTATATATCACGCTATTATTTTTTTGTCGTTCTTTTCGTTCCCTTAGGTGTCTTACTGGTTCTGGAACTTTTCAGAGCCGTTTCGATTTTCTCGTCTTCCGATTTACGGGCTTCTTTTTCTATTTTTATTTCCTCTTTTTTAACGGGGTCCGCTTTTTTTACGGCTCTGCTTTTGCGAACCGGCTGCTCCGCTTTCATTTTCTCCTCCGTTGCGGTCGTTTCATCTACCCGGGCCAGAAAATCGCTGAGAACATTCATATAGTTGATGAAAGCCTCATAAGGAGAATCGTAGGGAGTAAAATACTGATGCACCGCTCCATCCGAGAATAATTTCGTACACATATAATAAAAATGATCGCTCGCCTGCAAGCACTGGTAATCGTAAACGAGGGCCGGATCGTGAATCGCTTTCATTTTCGAACGGACCTTATACAATTCCTCGAACGCTTCCGTTTGCAGTTCGTTACCCAGCCAGGCTGTCAAATCCCGTTCTTCATCCGCCCAGGAAATGGGGAAAGGCACATGCAGCGGAGCTACCGGCTGATGCTTGGCAGAAGCCTCCGAAGGAGTCAGGAATTCAAAATCACCACGTCCGAAAACATATTCCGGTAAACTGGAGACAAAAGAGAAAATTCCGGTCTCGGCATCCTGATGCTCTCCGAAAGTTTCATAATCCATAAACAAATTGACAATATCCTCGTCTTTTGCCGCATCACTCAACCAACCGGCATACTTTTCAGCCGTCAACGGCCATTCGTTCCAGTCCTTATTCGAAAAACGGAAAGCGATATCGTCGCTCAAACGGAAATTCTTGAGCAACAACCTCAATTTCGGATCCAAGGAGTTGGTGTATACGAAATTGGGACTTTTCCAACCGAGCACATGTTTCGCCCCTTCGGTCAGCATCGTCTTATACCCCATACGCGCCACCATTTCGCCGATCTGATCGGAGTATACCAGCTCCGTATTCCGGAAAGTCACCGGTGTATAGCCGAACAGCTTTTTCATCAATCCGGCATGTTGTTTCACCTGTAAGGCAAACTCTTTCTCATCCACCAAACTGGCCAGAGAATGGGAATACGTCTCGGCCAGAAATTCCACACAACCCGTTTTAGCCAAGGCCTGAAAACTGTCGATCACTTCAGGAGCATATTTTTCAAATTGCTCGATAGCCAAACCCGATATGGAAAAACTTACCTTGAAATTATTTCCATACTTTCTGATCAGGTTCAACATCATTTTGTTAGCAGGCAGGTAACAACGCTGAGCTACCTTCTGGGTAATCGTACGATTGGCGAAATCGTCATAATAGTCATGACTTTTACCGATATCGAAAAAATGATATTTTCTCAAACGCACCGGCTGATGAACCTGGAAATACAAGCATAAAGTCTTCTTTGCCATAATATATTTTTTTAGTTGTTATAACGGTTATCACCGCCGGAGAACAGGGCTCCGCCCTTACAGGCAGATGCCGGTTCCGCCGGCTTCATATCTCAATTTTTTCTTACTACGTCTTCGTAAATCAATTTCAACTTATAAGCTGCATTCTCCCATTTCAAGGTATTCACCTCATCCAGACCGCAACGTCCCGCCATCTTCGATAAAGCCGGATACGACAACAAACCGTAAATGGCATCCGCCAATGCATCTACATCCCAGAAATCTACTTTAATCGCATGCTTCAATACTTCTGCAACTCCGGACTGTTTCGAAATTATCGTAGGCACGCCCGAACGCATGGCCTCCAACGGAGAGATTCCGAAAGGCTCCGATACCGAAGGCATCACGTATACATCGCTGTGAGCAAACATTTTCTGCACATCCTGGCCCCGCAAAAATCCGGTAAAATGAAAATGCGTAGCAATCTTCAATTTTGCCACCCGCCGGATCGAACGATTCATCAAGTCGCCGCTTCCCGCCATCACGAAACGAACATTCGGATAAGCTTTCAGCACTTTATGAGCCGCTTCGATAAAATATTCGGGTCCCTTCTGATAAGTAATCCGCCCCAAAAAGGTGACCACTTTTTCCTTGACTCCCCTTTCCACATTCATTTCAGAATACGACTGAAAATCAACGGCATTATGTACCGTAATGACTTTAGAAGGATCGATTCCGTAACGGCTGATCACAATATTCCGGGTCAGGTTGCTCACAGTGATCACCCGGTCTGCGGCCAACATACCCTGACGCTCCAGATCGTACACCAACGGATTTACATTTTCTCCGCTCCGGTCGAATTCCGTTGCATGCACATGAATCACCAACGGCTTCCCTGAAACTTTCTTTGCAGCAATCCCCGCCGCATAAGTCAGCCAATCGTGAGCATGTATCACATCGAACTGTTGTTGCTGGGCGATAGTGGCTGCCACCAAAGCGTAACGGGCCACTTCCTCCATCAGATTGGCGCCGTACTTTCCCGAAAAAGTATATTTATTCTTAAAACCGATACGTTCTTCCTTCTGCCCCGTTTTTATCCGTTCATTCACCTCTTTTTCAAAACGTTCCGGATCCATATAAGGAATCAGGTTGGAACCGATTTCCATAAAATTGATATTTTTCCAGTATTCCTCGATATCCACCTGGTTGTATAACGCTTCCACATCGCTCGCATTGATGATTTTTGCTGCGCTTTGATCCTCGTCTCCACTGGCTTTCGGCATCACAAACAACACTTCTACACCCTGCTTGGCCAATCCCTTCGTCAGCCCCAGACAGGCAGTTCCCAAACCTCCCGCGATATGAGGGGGAAATTCCCAACCAAACATTAACACTCTTGTTTTCATATATATCTGATTTCTATTATTTTCAACCTTATTTCTTACCCTTTCCGGCCTGCTTTTCATATTTTCCGATCAAAGCCAGGCTCCTCAAAATCTCTCCTACACTCCAGGCTTGAGAAATACAGCCGTTAGGTTGATAAGGAGGATTACCATCGTATACCTCCGAAATGGAACATACTCCGTACAAAGCGATATCCTCTTCGAAACCGGCAATCAGTTCCTTTGCCTTGGGCACGAAAGACGCCCCGTATAACCGCAGATTAGCTTCGATATAAGGACCTGTCAGCCACGGCCATACCGTACCTTGATGATAAGCCAGATCCCGGGTCGGCTGATCCCCCCCGTATAATCCCTTGTAAAGCGGATTTTTCGGAGAAAGCGTGCGCAATCCCCGGGGTGTCAACAACTCCCTTCTCACCACATCCAAAACCGTACGTTTCATCTCATCCGTCAAAGGACTGTACTCCAAAGAACATGCCAAAATCTGATTGGGACGTACAAAAACATTTTGTCCCTCCGCTCCGACGAAATCCGCCAGATATTTCTTTTCATCATACCAGAAAACCTGAACGAAATTCGTTTGGATTTTTTCCGGCATTCCTTCCCATTCCTTGACAAACCTCGTATCCCCCGCCCCTCCGGCCAGCTTCAGGGAATAACAAACCGCATTATACCACAACGCATTCACTTCCACCTGATAACCTCCACGGGGAGTCACCGGACAACCGTTCACGATAGCATCCATCCAGGAAAGTGCTTTTCCCGGTTCATCCGCCCAAATCAAACCGTTATCATGCATTTTCACATAAGCATGAATGCCGTACCGGTAAGCTGCCAGGATCGCTTTCATCTTGTTTCCGTAATTTTTCCACACTTGCGCATGATCCCCGATCGCCTCCCCATACTCCTGCAAAGCCTTGAAAAACCACATCGGAGCATCCACGGAATTGTAAGCGGCATTTTTACCCTTCCCCACATTGGGGAACAATCCGTTGTGCAACTGCCGGCACATCGTGTCCAACACCTCCTTGCAACTCTTCACATCACCGGCTGCGGAAAGAGTCACTCCCGGCAAAGCGATAAAGGTATCCCGTCCCCAGGCTCCGAACCAGGGATAACCGGCTATAATTTCCGTATCTTTTCCTTCTTTGACGATAAATTGAGAAGCGGAATATTTCAGGCAATTCACAAAACTGTTTCGCGGAGCGCGACTGTCCACCAGCTTCTGGAACTTGGTTTTCAAACGTCCCGGTGCGACAGTTGCGGTCGAAGCGGAAAAAACAATACTTTCCCCTTTCTTGATCGGCACTTCAAAATATCCCGGAACAAACAGGTCTTCCCGGAAATCGTATCCCCGGCTCTCCTCCTCAGCGTATTCGATATTCTTATACCAGTCGGGAACGGCGATAAACTCGTTCGCCTTGCTCAGTTGCATATTCAGATAGGGGAAACCGTTATATAATTTGGAACGGATGCCGTTCTCGATCAGCTCGTAACGCGTATTGGCCATCATATTGGCCTTACACAAACCGTTTACATTCCGGTATGCCAGGAAAGGTTTCAACCGCAACAAAGTATCGGAATGCGCATCTACCAAAGTATAACGAATCACCAACTGATCCTCGTTATGCACCAGCACCATCTCCTTCTTCAAAATAACTCCACCCACCCGGTAAGTGAGCGTATATACCGGTTCGTATTCGAAATCTATAATATATTTATGGCCTCGCGGTTCGTAATTTCCCGGATATTTATGAATCCCCAAGTTAAAGGGCTGACCATGCTGTACGATGGTCTCGTCCAAAGCCGAAAGCAACACGTGGTTTTCTCCGTTGAACTCTTCAATGGGTACGATCAGCAAACCGTGATATTTACGGGTGTTACAACAGATAATGGTAGAAGACATATAACCGCCGGCCCTGTTTGTCGCCAGAACCTCCCGTTTCAGTGAATACTCCAGATTCACCAACTCATCTTTATTAAACTTCAAATAAGCCATAATATATTAATTTGTTATTCTTTATATTTCAATACTAAAGCCGACCGGGCCGGTAAATACAAGCTCAGCCGGTTACCTTTCCGCTCATCGAATAAGGTAAAATGTTCTACACTTTTGTCAATGCGGCCGAATCCGTCGAACTTCGGACTGTCCGTATCCAATATCTCCTCGTACTTCCCAGGAGCCGCCCCGAATTCGTAATCGGAAAAAGAAGCCACCGGATTAAAATTAAAAGCCAGCAACAAACTTCCCCGGGAAAAGATCAAAATCTGTCTCTCGTTATCCCTAACTAACGGAACGGGACGATGCAGAAATATTTTTTCCCGCTTCACCAGCTGCAACATGGCCCGGTCAAACTCATTCAGGAAACGGTAACGCAGATTCTTATCGTCTACCAAATGCCACAACCGCCGCGCATGCTCGTAACTCCAGCCATTTCCTTCCCGCGGGAAATCGATCCATTCCGGATGCCCCCATTCGTTCCCCATAAAGTTCAGATACCCGTCCCCCGCCGTCATAATCGTCAGTAAACGAATCATCTTGTGCAGGGCTATCCCCCGGTCTACCCGCATATTCCGCTGGTAGATATTCATGGAAGTATACATCTCTTTATCAATCAGACGAAACAGTATCGTTTTGTCACCCACCATCGCCTGATCATGACTTTCTGCATAACTGATGGTATGCTCGTCCTCCCGTTTGTTGGTGAGTTCATAAAACAAATCCCCCACATGCCACTCCTCGTCTTTTTTATCTTCTATCAACCTGATCCAATAATCCGGCACTCCCATACTCATCCGGAAATCGAATCCCATACCTTCCTCTTCTATGGGCACCGCCAATCCGGGCATACCGCTCATATCCTCGGCTATGGTCACCGCATTCGGATTCACTTCATGAATCAGCCGGTTGGCCAACGTCAGATAAATGATCGCATCCTCATCCTGATTTCCATCGTAATAATACTTATACTCGGTAAAATCCCGCCCGAGTCCGTGGTCCCAGTAGAGCATGCTGGTAATCCCGTCGAAACGGAAACCGTCGAAACGGAACTCCTCCAGCCAATATTTACAATTCGAAAGCAAAAAATTCAACACCTCATTCTTGCCGTAATCGAAACAACGGGAATTCCATAAGGAATGTATCCCTTTTTCACCCTCGTAAAAATACTGGCTGTAATCCCCGGCAAAACAACTCAACCCCTCGGCCTCATTGATTACGGCATGAGAATGTACCAAATCCATCACTACCCCTATTCCCCTGCCGTGAGCATCGTCAATCAGCCGCTTCAGGTCTTCGGGCGTTCCAAAACGGGAACTGACAGCAAAAAAGTTGGATACCTGGTAACCAAAGGAACCGTAATAAGGATGCTCCTGAATTCCCATCAACTGGATCACCGTATAACCCAAACGGGCAATCCGCGGCAATACTTCCAAACGGAATTCCTCAAACGTAGAAACTCGTTCATTTTCCGTACTCATACCGATATGAGCCTCGTAAATCAATGGATTTTTCAACTTCCGGCGAAAAGAATTTTTCCAACGGTAAGCTTCCGCCGGTTGCCATACCTCAGCCGAAAAAATCTTGGTTTTCTCATCCTGAACCGCCCGGGTCACATGACTGGGTAAACGTTCACCGCTTCCTCCCTCCCATTCTATCCACAATTTATATTTCATCCCATGACTCAACCGGCCGGAGCTGATTTTTATTTCCCAGTTGCCTGAAGACACAGCCTGCAATCGGAATTCCTCCTTCTTTTCCCAATCCGAAAAATCCCCGATCAGATAGATGACCCGGGCCTGGGGTGCCCACTCCCGGAATACCCAGCCGTCTTCCCCCCCATGCAAACCATAATACAGATAAGAATTGAACGCATCCGCAAGGGAACGCCGGTTTTCCGTAAACCCCACTTCCCGCAATACAAAATTTTCATATCGCCGCCGGATCGTATGCCTGAAAGGTTCCAACAAAGGATCCTTTTCCACAAAACTCATCTTCATATTCGCTATTTTTAACAATTTCCCACCTATCACATCAGAATTTTCGCCCCATTAATTCCAAAATTTCATTTATTTTCGAGTAAATAATATATTATTTTTATTTGCTCAGATGGCCATACAAAAGTACAACTTTTCTCCTTGCTAACCTTTTATTTCTCAAATATATTGCATAATAAACTACGCATACGTTTTATATTTACCAAAGGTTGGGATTCCGTTTCATTTTTTGACCTTATTTAGATTTTTTATTGCCTTTCCCTCCTCTTTCCCCAGATTATTCTCCTATATTTATTTTTTTCAACCCTACCTCGGAAAAATAATTTAAATTATTCTTATTTACAAGTTTTTAAAAGAATTTCTGGCACTATGGTTAAAATTTTTTCTAAATACCGGCCTATTGTTATTCTTTTTCATATTCAGCCGGAAGGTGAGGGTTGCTCACAGGAAGAACGGGGGGATCCTTTTTCAGGGAAACTTGAGATTATTCAATGAATTCACTAAATTCGCACCGTTAAAAATATAGATATGCATACGAAACTCCTGGTGAATACGGCCTATTTCCCTCCCGTACAATATCTTTCCGCTATTAAAAAATACGATACCCTTTTTATCGAACAATTCGAAAACTATGGAAAACAGAGCTACCGCAACCGCTGTCACATTCTTTCGGCCAACGGACCATTAATACTTTCGGTTCCCGTCCAAAAAAACGAAGGACACAAATTCCTCACCCGGGATGCTAAAATCGATTATTCGACCGCCTGGCAAAAGCTGCATTTCAAAGGTATAGAATCCGCTTATAAAAATTCTCCTTTTTACGAGTACTACATGGACGATCTGGCCGTTTTTTTCAGCAGCAAATCAACTTATCTCCTGGATTTCAATACACGCATCCTACATACCCTCCTCGCCCTTTTGCACCTGGATAAGGACATTGCCTATACCGAAGATTTTATACGGGAAACCGACGGTTACGCCGATTTGCGGAATGTCATCCATCCCAAACCGGCACGCCGCAGGGGGGAAGATCTCGAATTCCAAGCCCGGCCTTACACCCAAACATTCCACGACCGTTTTCCTTTTTTCCCCAATCTGAGCGTACTGGACCTGCTCTTCAACGCCGGCCCCGAAGCAAACCGCTATCTGTAAAAGGATTTTCCCCGCTTTTCTTCTTCATTCCCGCTTTTCTCCTTATTTTTGTTCTTGCAACTAAAAGAAGAAGAACGTGATTTATCCGGAAAATTTTGAAAACAAGATAAAATTCGATAAAATCCGGCAGATGCTGCAAAACGACTGCCGGAGCGATATGGGCAGGGAATTGGTCGGAGAGATGAAATTTTCCGATGACGCCGAAACCCTGCGGGAAAATCTCAATGAAACAGCCGAATTTATGCGCATTCTCCGGGAAGAAGAATTTCCGGACAGTTATTATGCGGATGCCCGTCCTTTCCTCCGAAAAATACGGATTGAAGGGCTTTTCCTGGAAGTTCCGGAACTGGTAGCCCTCAAAAATTCATTGGAATCCCTTTCTGCTATCGTTCGTTTTTTTAACGGAAAAACGGAGATTTATCCCACTCTCTGCCGCAAAGCAGGTCAGATCCGGCTTTTTCCTTTTATACTCCAACGTCTGGATGCTATCGTTTCCCGGCACGGCACCGTTAAGGATAACGCTTCCCCCGAACTGGGAGACCTACGCCGGCAGATCCTGAAAAAACAATCGGGAATTTCACGCCGGATGCAATCGCTTTTACAACAGGCGCAATCCGAAGGATGGGCCGATAATGACACCTCCATCGCCATTCGGGATGGACGCATGGTTATTCCCGTTCCCTCCGCTTACAAAAGACGGATCAATGGCATTGTACACGACGAATCGGCCACCGGAAAGACTTCCTATATCGAACCTACGGAAATCATCGAAACCAATAACGAAATCCGGGAACTGCAACTGGAGGAAAAAAGGGAAATTACGCGTATTCTTCGAAAATTCGCCGAGGATATCCGTCCCTATGTCGACGATCTCATTCCTGCCTATGATTTTCTGGCCTATGCCGACTATACCCGCGCCCGGGCCGCGTTTTCCCTTCGCATCGATGCCATCGCACCTGTTTTCGGCGACCAGCCCGAAATACTCTGGTACGAAGCCCGTCATCCTCTGTTGTTCCTTTCTTTCAAAAATACGGACAAAAAACTGGTACCCCTCTCCCTCGAAATTAATGAAGATCAGCGTATCGTGCTGATTTCCGGACCCAATGCGGGCGGAAAATCGGTATGTCTGCAAACGGCAGGGTTACTGCAATATATGTTTCAATGCGGCCTACCCGTACCCGTGAGCGAATCCAGCCGTTTCGGCATCTTCAAAAAAATCCTGATCGATATCGGGGATGAACAATCCCTGGAAAACGACCTCAGCACCTACAGCTCCCACCTCATCAACATGAAAAATTTCCTCCGCTACGGCGATTCCGATTCCCTCATCCTGATCGATGAGTTCGGTACGGGGACAGAACCCATGCTGGGAGGAGCCATAGCCGAAGCTCTGCTCCATGCCCTAAACGATAAAGGCGTAAAAGGAGTCATCACCACCCATTATACCAATCTGAAACATTTCGCATCGGCTACAGCAGGCATAGAAAACGGAGCCATGCTCTATGACAGCCACCATATGATGCCGCTGTTCGAACTACAGATCGGAAAACCGGGCTCTTCTTTTGCTTTTGAAATCGCTAAAAAAATAGGGCTCCCCAAAGAAGTCCTGGAAGAAGCTGCCGGAAAAATCGGAGAAGGACATATCAACTACGATAAACACCTCAAAGAAATCGCCAGGGACAAAAGATATTGGGAAGAAAAGCGGAAAAAAATACACGAGAACGAAAAACGCCTGGACGAAGTTGTCGAAAAATACAGCCAGGAACTCTCCGAAGCTTCCAGACTTCGAAAAGAAATCATAAAGGAAGCCCAGGAAAAAGCCAAAGAATTACTGACCCAAGCGAATAAAACGATAGAAAATACCATTCGCCGTATCCGGGAAAGCCAGGCCGATAAAGAAAAAACCCGCTTGGTCCGGGAACAACTGGAGGCGCAAAAACAACAGTTGCTGGCCGAAGAAGAGGAAGAAAAACGACTGAAACAAAAAATCGATAAGATACAGGAACGGCAAAACCGGAAGAAAAAGGAAAACGGGAAGATCGGCTCCACGGAAACGGAAACCCGCAGCCTGCCCTTGAAAAAAGGGGATTTCGTACGTTTACCCCACCAGGCCACCGGAGAGATTTTGGAAATCAAGGATAAAAACGCCGTAATCGCCCTGGGGAATATCCGCACGACCGTAGCTCTGGAAAAATTGGAACGGATCTCCGCCAACCAAGCCAAAAAATTGATAAAAACCTCCACTGCTCCCCTGCCCGACTACCGGGAAAATATGAGCCGGAAACGGCTGCTGTTCAAACCGGAAATCGATGTGAGAGGATTGAGAGGAGAAGAAGCCCTGCAGCGGGTCACCGAGTTTATAGACGAAGCAGTCATGCTCGACTCCAAAAATTTACGCATACTACACGGAACGGGAACCGGAGCTCTCCGCCAATTGATCCGGCAATATCTCAGCACCAACCCTCTTGTCGGTTCCTATTCCGACGAACAAATCCAACTCGGAGGAGCAGGAGTTACCCTGGTGCGTCTGGATATTTAAAAATGGTCTATAGCCGCTCCGGGCTATAAACCATTTATCTTCATCCGCTTTCCCCGGAAGCAGGGCAAAACCCGCTTCGGGAATTACGGCAAAATTCAGGGCGTATCCAAAATCCGCTTAGGCGTAATCCCCTTTTCCTTCAACAAATTCAATATCTCCCTCTTCAGGTCCGGATTTTTTTGTTTCCGGATTTCCAGCGTCACGGGATCGTTGACAGAAATCGCTTCCGCTTTTTCCAATTTTATCCGAAATTGAGCCGCATCATAAGCAAAAATAGTCAAAGGTTTTCCCGAAACCGTTTTTCCGTGTAATTCCACCCGAGGAGCCGGTGGAGGCGGAGGAGGAATCTCACCGGCTTTTTTGGGGGCCGGTGGAGGCGGAGGCGGAGGAGTCTGATTCATTTTTTTAGGAGCGGGAGGCGGAGGGGGAGTTTCACCGCTCTTTTTAGGGGCTGGTGGTGGAGGCGGAGGAGGAGCTACACTCCTCTTTTGCGCCATTTTTGCCCAAATCGGACATTTTTCGTTTAAAGTGCGTTCCGTCATACCGGAATCCTCCTCTTTCAATTCACTCCTGACGTTCTGAAAAGCTTCCCCAATGGCATTCAACACCTTCTGCCATTCAGCGGGAGGCGTATGTACATCTTTCTGCATAGAAACCACGGCCGGCTGATTTTTTTCGGCTTGTCCCTTCAATTTTTTCATCAACTCCGCCTGTAATTCCTCCACCGGAACAATCCGCTCGGAAAAAAGAACCTCCCCCTTAGCATTCATCAGCACCATGATCGTACGTTCCCGGCTTATTTTCTCAGGACCGGGATTTTTCTCCCATTCCTTCCGGAAAAATTCCTCCGTCCATTTTTCGGGTTGGTCCGAATTTTGTGTAACTTTGTCACCTCCCGTAATCGCTTCCAAAGAGCGGCTGATTTCGGGCCGGGCAAAAGCCTGGGTGACCAAGACGGCTAACGGAAGAATCAATAAAGATTTCAACCGCGCCCATCGATTCGATTTTTCTTTTAACATCATAGTAATTCGATTTTTTAATTTACTGTGATTAAAGCTGTTGGCAATAGATTCGACCCTGGAGCCAACAGCTTTTTTCACCAGTAACAGTTGATATTGTGTTGCATCGATGCCATTTTGTAATACTCCCTTGTCCGCTTCGTATTCGTGAATGTCCTGTAATTCCCGTTTCAACAACCAAACTGCGGGATTAAACCAATGAAACAGGGAGAATAATTGCATAAAAAGCAAATCCCAGGTATGGCGTTCCTGCACATGGACCTGCTCATGAATCAGGATCGCCTCCCCATCCCGCAAATAATCCGGTTCGGACAATACGATGTATTTCCCCCAGCTAAAAGGACACACTTTCTCCCGGAGCAATACGAATACATAGTTATCTCGCCGGATACGTATACCCCGCCCAATCGTACGGAACATCATCAGGTAAGCATAGAAAGTACGCATACCGCAAAAGAAAACGCCCAAACCATAGATGAAAACCACATAGAACCGGCCGGCAGAACCTTCCGTTCGTACCGGGTTCAATTTTCCTTCCTCCTTTGTATAAATCACCCCCGCCGCCTGGGAAACATTCCCCGCAATGACTTCTTCCAGTTCATACATATGCTGATGAAATGCGGTGGGAACCGTTTTGCATTCGGCTAAAGGCAATAAAGCAGAGACCACCAGACCGCTCAGCAATAAAATACGGTTCCAGCGAAAAAAAGTCTCCCGGCTCATAAACGCTTTAAAAAAAATAAAAAAAAGCGTCAGGCAGATCGTAGAACGAAAAATATACAGCAAAAAAGCTCCCATATCAATTTTTCTTTTTATTTTCGATCCGTTCGATAATCTTTTTCAACTCCCCCAACGAAATATCCTCTTCCTCGATCAAAGTAGAAACCACTCCGGCATACGAATTGTTGAAATATTTCGACACGATTCCCCTCAGGGTTCCGTGCCGGTATTCTTTCTCGGAAATCGCCGCATAATATTGATACGTGTTTCCGTATACCTTGTAGGCGATAAACCCCTTTTCCTCCAATCCCCTGACAATGGTCGACAGGGTATTGTAATGCGGTTTAGGCTCCTCGTAAAATTCCAGCAACTGCTTGATGAACAAAGGGCCTTTCTTCCAGAAAAAACCCATAATCTCTTCTTCTTTCGCCGTTAGTCTCACCATAACTTCTCTCTGTTTAATGTCCGGTATTCACAAAGGTAATTCTATTTTCCGATAAAACAACTAAAACACATAGTTTTTTAACTACTTTTTTTAGTTACAATTAAAAACAATCGATGAAACGGCGCAAAAGAATCTTAAAAATTACGGCCGCTATCCCACCACAGCCGGGTTCCGGCATGGTCGGCCCCTTGAAGCAAATTGCATAAAGCTTGATATAAAGCCGGATCGGAATCCTGCAAATTTACGGGAAAATTCAAACGCCGGATCATGATCTCGGTGTCTATACAACCGTTTTTACTGTTGTTATATTTAACGGGAAATAAACGCGGATAGCCGGTACGCCTTTGTTCCGCCCAAGCTTCACAACCTTCGGGAAAAACAGCCAACCATTTCTGGGTAATGATTTTTTCCAGCTTTACTTCGAAAAGTTCTTTTTCCGTCCAGCGGGGCGATACTTTACAGCGGGCGGCAATGTTATTGGCAGGAGTATATACGTCGGTGTAATCCGCTCCGGTCCGGTCGCTTTGCAAATAGGCTTCCGCTCCGGTGACCCCCCATTGGGCAAATGAAGTGTTTACGCCCCGGCGATAACATTCCCCAGCCTCTTCGGACGTCCACCCTCTCAAAGCCGCCTCGGCCCTCAAAAACCACATCTCGGCGGCCGTCATCAAAACGGCGGCCGTTTTTTGCGAAACGAAAAGCCGGGAATGTGAAGCATATAAAGTATGCGAGAATAAAGTTCCCTGGCGGATTCCCCGGTATTGTCCCTTGAGAGGAATCGTTCCGGTCACCCGTCCGTCCTCATCTTTAAGCACCACATCGGCCTCACAAGGAATCAAAAACCTTTCCCGCCGCGGATCTTCATACCCGTTCAATATCGACTCCAAAGAAGCGTTCAGATACACCTCTCCCCATACCTGGTTGATTTCTCCCAGCGGATTGACATAACCGCTTTCGGTAGAAACGGCTGCGACTTCCCCCGATTCCTGGAACACCCCATAGACATTCCCGAGCGCTTTCCGGCACTCTCTTTCCGCTTTTCCCGGATCGGCCGTCGCTAACCGCACAGCCAAACGCAACCGCAAAGAGTTAGCGAGTTTGATCCAGCTTTCACCTTTACCGTCCAACAACATATCGAAACGGGATATCCGACTGCTTCCACCGGTTTTCAGATGACTGTCCATAGCATGTACCGCCGTATCCAGGTCGGTGAAAAAAGCGTAATAAGCCTCCTGCTGGGAATCCGGATGTTCCCCGCCCTCCTTCTCCCCGAAACGGGTGTAGACAATAGGTCCGTAGTAATCAGCCACCCGATGCATCACCAGCACTTTCAGAATTTTGGTTATAGCGAAAAAATCGGGATAATCCGTCCGGGTTGCATTTTCCGACCTTTTGATCTGGGGGAAAATATAGGCATACGTATTTTCCCAAAACGTGCCGTTCCAGCCGTCTTGCAGGTTATAGTCGGAATTATTCGAACCTCCGTTCAGGGGCTTATAATCGTGCATATATCCGCTGAACATATCCGCACTCAGATTCTGCATAATTTGATAAGGCCAGTTTTTCCCCTTTCCGTAATCGTAATTGAAATAAATGCCCTGTTGTATAATACTCAGCGGAAGTCCCAACCGATTAAAATCCCCTTCCATTTCTTCATCCGAAACGCCGGTTTTATCCGTGTTGATGTCCCGGAATTTTCCCGTACAGGAAAACATTAAAAACAGGACCGCTACTCCTAAAGCCAATATAGAATAGGTATACTTCATTTCCCTTTAAAATGTACATCTGACTGTAAATCCGACACTCCGGGTCGAGGGCATGCCGTACGAATCAATAGCCTGATTGTCGTTGCCGGTAGAAAGCACCAGGTCCGGATCGAACGGAGCCTTTTTATAAATAAAACATAAATTCCGCGCCACAAAAGAGAATTGTACGCTACGGAAGATTCCGCTTTTCTTCATCCAGCCGGACGGCAGGGAATATCCCAGCGAAAGTTCCCTGAACCGGATATTTGTAGCGTCATAAATATAATATTCCGTTACCCCGGCGCGACCGCCCACCACCAGTTTATAAAATTCCTTTATCCGGCCGATTTTTCTCCCTTCCAGCTCTACGTACCCCCGATCCCGGGCATCGGCCGTTTCCCGGGTAACTCCGTACATATCCATATCCGCTTGGGTTTGCGACAACACCTTCCCTCCGACCCGGCTATCGATGAGCAGGTAGAGCGATAAACCCTTCCAATTCAGGGTATTGTTCCAGCTCAAGGTATAACGGGGATTGGCGTTTCCCACCTTCACCGTATTTCCCTCTCCGTGCACTTGCGGCAAGCCGGCCTTCTCTCCTTCGGTTTCGTACTGAATCTCTCCTTTTTCGTTCCGGACAAAAGCCTTTCCGTAAATATCTCCGAAAGAGCCTCCTTTTACCAGTTTCAAAGCGTAACTGGAAGAAAAGCCATAAGGGCCGTAAATAAAAACCGGTAATTCCTCGTGCAAACTCAGCACCTTATTCCGGTTCATGGCATAATTCACACCTGTTTTCCAGTTCACCCCCTCTCCGGATAAAATCTGGGCCTCCACACTCCACTCCAGCCCCCGGTTGCGTACATTTCCCGCATTTACATACCGATAGGCATAGGTGTCCCAGGCTTGAGCCGGGAGCTTGAAAAACTGGTTACGGGTAAAATTCACATACCAGGTAAAACTGATATTCACCCGGTTATGCCACAGTTTCCACTCCGTACCCGTTTCAAAAGAAGTATTCATTTCCGGTTTCATATCCTCAAAAGGAGCAGCATCCGGCAACTGTATACCTCCTCCGGCCGAAACCGACGCCCTGGGGCAAGTAATATACAGGGGAATATCGTTCCCTACCTGGCTCCACACAGCCCTCACCTTTCCCTGAGATACCCAAGCGGGCAATTTCAGACTACGGGAAACCACCCACGACAGCCCCACTGAAGGATAAAAAAAGCCGCTTCTCTCGTGAGTAGTATAAGCCAAAGTCGACGCCCAGTCGTTGCGGGCCGTAATATCCAAATATACCTCCTCCTTATATCCGAACTGAAACGTTCCAAATACGGAATGCATCCGCCTTTCTTCCTCGTTTTTTTCTTCGATATAAGCCGAAGTATTCATGTTGATGTTGGCGATATTGAATACATTGGGATATTTCAGCGAAGCATTCTTGGAATCGTAACGCAAGGCATTCACCACATTGTCATTTATACTGGCTCCCAAGGCAATTTCAGCCGAAAAATTCCCCACTTTCCGCCGAGCTTTCAGCATAAGGTCTCCGTACAAAAGCGTTTGCTGATAGCCGTAATCAATATACCTCCCGTTTTCCCCCGCCAGAGCCGGAGCCGTGGAAGCATAAAATTTTTCCCGGAATTTATCCGAAATATAATCGGCATTCCCCCGGGCCTCCAACTGCATCCAATCGGTCAGTTCTAATTGCAACGATAAGGAAGCCATCACCCGTGTCCGCTGATCCCTGCTCTGAATGCGATGAATCACCCAATAGGGATTCTGCTCGAAATCTTCCGTCGGCGCATGCCAGTTCTGCACCTTCAGGTTCCGTTCCGGATCCGCCACCTCGAAGTGTTTCCGATAGGGACGCATGTCCATCCCCCTGGGAAAACGATATAACCCCACCAAAGGATTCATATAAAATCCACCGGGAACGGGACGATTTTTTATGGTTTGACGCATCAGATTAATATTCCCGGCTATTTTCAATCGTCCCTCGTAAAAACTACTGTTTTCCTTTAAATTAAAATTGTGCCGCATCAAATGGTTATAAGGCACAATGCCCTTAGCCGAAGTATTGGCGTAAGAAAAATAAGTCTGCATCCGGTCGTTTCCTCCGGAAATCGTCACCGACTGTATAGCCGTTACCCCCCTCCGGAAAAAATCTCCGGCATGATCGTAGGCTTTAAGTTCTCCTCGTTTTCCCCAGCTCTCTACTCCGTCGCTCACTCCGTATCGGTTCTGAAAACGAGGCAGACAAATCACCCGGTCCAGCGTCAAAGCGGAAGAAAACAGAACCTCTTGTCGATGAGCCTGCCCTTTCTTGGTGGTAATGAGAATCACTCCGTTTGCAGCCTGAGTACCGTATAAAGCAGCGGCAGGCGCTCCCTTCAATATACTGATACTCTGTATATCTTCCGGATTCAAATTGGAAATTCCATCGCCCCCGTCCCGGTTACCTCCGTCAGCCACCCCTCCGATAGCCGTATAAGGCTGTTCGCTTCCCGAATTCAGTAGCGGGACCCCGTCGATCACATACAAAGGCTGATTATTTCCGGCCGCCGAACGGGATCCCCTCAGCACAACCTGAGCCGAACCTCCCGGACCGGAGGAACTCTTGTGGATTTGCATACCGGAAATCTTCCCCATCAGAGCCACAATAAGATTCGGATCTTTTACCCTCACGATCTCATCTGCCGGGACTTCCGTTACCGCATAAACCAGAGAAGACTCTTTTTTCTGTATCCCCAACGCGGTCACCAGCACATCGTCCAACGATACCACTTCCTCTTCCAGAACCAGATGAACCTCTTTCTCTTCATCACATACGATAAATAGAGATTGGTAACCAAAAAACGAAACCACCAGTGAACTGTGCAAAGGAACTCGTATGGAGAACCGACCCTCGGCATCGGTAGAAGTACCCAATGTATTACCCATCCCGGCTACGGAAGCCCCTTCAAGTACTTTTCCTTCCCGGCCCCTCACCGTTCCCCGTATCAGAACGTTCTCCTGGCAATTCCTTTCCATATACAAATCCAAAGCTCCGGATTTCTCCCCCCGGATCTCTCCCTCTCCTTTCCCGCAAATAAAAAAAGAAAAGAAATAAATTATAATTTTTATACTGACAACACTCATGCAAGGCCAAATAAGCAGTTTCCGGTATACACCCCGAATCCTTCCGATTCAGGCAGTAAACTTACAAAGAATTCGATCAATAAAATTTATTTCCTTTCTTAAAAAAGTGTAAATTTTACAAGTTATGACTCCGGTGGGATTTTTCCGGTTTTCCTCCTTTTCCTAATCCTGTACGACAGCTTTCCGAATTTTCACCAATTTTTCCAGTAATTTCTCCATCTCATCCAATCGCAGCATATTGGCCCCGTCTGATTTGGCCCGGGAAGGATCCATATGCGTTTCTATAAACAACCCGTCCGCTCCGACCGCAATTCCTGCTTTAGCAATCGTTTCGATCAGTTCAGGCTGTCCGCCGGTTACTCCGCAAGACTGGTTCGGTTGTTGCAGGGAATGGGTCACGTCTATCACCACCGGACAGCGGCATTCGTCCTGCATTATACGGATACTCCGGTAATCCACCACCAGGTCCTGATAGCCGAAAGTAGTTCCCCTTTCCGTCACCATCACCCGCCCATTCGCCGAATCTCTCACCTTATCCACCGCAAAACGCATGGCATCCGGAGAAAGGAATTGTCCTTTCTTAATATTCACGATCTTCCCCGTCTTTGCTGCAGCCACCAATAAATCCGTTTGCCGGCACAGAAAAGCCGGAATCTGCAAAATATCCGTATATTCAGCCGCCATCCGGGCATCTTCCGGAGAATGTATATCAGTCACAACGGGTATACCGTAAGTTTTTCCCACTTTCGCCAGAATTTTCAATGCTTTTTCATCCCCGATTCCCGTAAAGGAATCCAAGCGGGAACGATTCGCTTTCTTAAACGAACCTTTAAATACATAGGGGATGCCCAGGCGGTCGGTAATTCCTTTTACCTTTTCGGCTATTTCCATCGCCATCTCTTCTCCTTCGATCACACAGGGACCCGCCAGGAGAAAAAACATATCCGGATCTCCGGTATTTTCAAACAGTTTCATAGGTACTAATTAAAGTGTAACATTTCATATTCGACGGCATAAAGATACGATTTCCCGCTCATATCCTCTTTTTTCCGCAACCAAAAGTCCGCTTCCTCTTTTATTTCCTCCGTTCCCCCTCCTATTTATATTTTCGTTTCCACCAGTTTTTCAGCCGTTCGAAAAGTTTTACTTCCTGTGCATTATTTTGAGGATGGTAAAACACGGCATTCTTCAATTCCTCGGGCAGATATTCCTGTTCCACGAAATTTCCCGGGAAGTCATGGGCATATTTATAATCTTTGCCATAATTCAGCTCCTTCATCAGTTTAGTGGG
>CAJMSX010000016.1 GCA_905216195.1 uncultured bacterium | reverse complement strand
GACCTTATACAGCTCTTTCGGATAGTTTTGTTTTAAAAAAGATTCTACCACCGAACAGATGATCTTATCTTCTTTATAAGCAGGAAAGAGGATGGCAAAACGGCGCTTTTTCCGGGCTTCGGGGTAACGGATGTCCCGTTTTATAAGGGAAGCCAGGGTGAATAGGAGGGGATACGACACGGCCAGTACGGCCAATATCCAGCATACATATTCCAGAAAATATAATATTTCCGCTACGTTCATGTTTATAACTGTTTGTTTTTCAGTAATAAAAAATTTATACTTCCTTTAAAAACCGCTTTTATCTGGGACAGGTTTCCTTGCAGCAAATTTATCAATATATTTTTAGGATTTGCAAGACAAAACTGATAAAGTAAAGCGATATACCGGCTTATTCCCTGCCGGTTTCGCCAGGTATATAACAAACGGTTACGGGTCAGGTAATACGTTTTCAGGGGGCTGAACCGTCCGGTTGTCCGGCTTTCCTTATGATATACCGTACAGGAAGGTTCGTACCACAACCGGTATCCCGCCCGGCTGATGCGGCTACACCAGTCCATTTCTTCGTAGTAAAGAAAATAGATTTCCGGCATTTTCCCGACTTTGTCGATTACCTCCCGTTTGAGCATCATGGCGGCCCCGTGCAGGAAAGGGGTGGGGGCGGGGGTATCGTACTGCCCCTGATCCGGTTCGCCTGTACCGATCCCCCGGTTTCGTAAGGTGTATTTGCTGAAGGGGGTAAATCCGGCGAATTGAATGAGCTGAGGCGGATCGGAAAAACGGATTTTGGGTCCTACCGCTCCGATTGTCGGGTTGTTTTTCAGTGTCCGGCATAAAGCAAACAGGCTGTTGTCAGTGACGTATGTATCGTTGTTGATCAATAATAGGTATTCTCCCCGGGCTTCCTGCAGGCCCAGGTTGTTTCCTCCGGCAAAGCCCAGGTTTTTTTCGCTTCGGATTGTTTTGATATGAGGGTATTCCTGTTGCAGGATAGAAGCTTCGTTTTGCCGGGAACCGTTATCCACCACGATCAATTCGTAATCGCCGGCGGGAAGATGCGCTTGCAGAGATTCGATCAGTTCCCGGGTATCCCGGATTCCGTTGTAATTGACCGTAATGACCGATAATTCAGGTATGGGACTCATGTTGTCGTAATTCTTTATCGTAATAAGGAGCTGTAAACAGGAAGGCCATTAAAGTATATACGATGATGCCGTTGGGGTAATTCAGTACTTCGTTGGCATAACAGGTAACCAGGATGCCGGCGATGGCCCCGATGATGGCGAAAAGCTGTCCTTGTAATTCCTTATGCCGGATCCGGAAAGAAGCGATAAAGGTTGCTTTCATTAAAATAGCCAGGAGTACACCGAGGTAGAGTACCAGTCCCACAATCCCCGTTTCGATATAGGTCATCACATACCAGGAATCCGTCGCTACATAGGTCAAAGGATCGTGTTCGTTTATCGGACGGAAACGTTTGGCTTTCGTTCCGGCAAGTCCCAGCCCTGTACCGAAGGGTTTATCCTGCATCACCCGGTATATTCTTTCCCGGTTGGTAACCCGTACTTTCCAGGATGCGTCCTTGAAATCCAGGGAGGTGCGCATCCGGTGAATAAAACGGTTGTTATCTCCCAGGGTCGTATAATTCAAAAAGATGAAAGCGCATATCAATAAAAATCCGCTGGCCAAAATGGCTCGGATGTTCCGGCACAGAACCAGGTAAACGGCCATGCCTACGAAAGGGATTGCCAGGTCGCTGCGGGTGCCGGAAATCATTAGCCCGTAAGCTGCTCCGAACGCACTCCCCCAAAACAGAAGTTTTTTCCAAAGCGTCGGAGTGTAAAAGCCCGAAATGCCGAAAACGACCATGGATACGCCCATACTGGCTCCATAGGCAGCGGCATCCGTAAAAAAAGAAAAATACCGGATGCCGGTATGTATAAAGTGGGTCCGGGCTCCTCCTTCGACCAGCAGCCAATGCAATTCGGCAGAGTCGAATCCCCGGTTCCTCTGCCAGTAGCCTTTGGCTGCCGCTAAAAGGGTGAGTCCCGCCCAAAGGATCAGCAGCCATTGAAAATTTTTATACCGGGTAAATAAAAGCGGAACGACCAGGGCACAGAAAAGCGGATAAAAAGCATAATTGGGAAAAGCGATCGTCCAGGGTTCCCACAATGCCCGGGGATTGAGCAATTCGAGGGTGCAATAGACAGCCCAGATGCCCCAGGTGGCCGTAAGAAAGTTCCGGCATCGCTCCCATTCCAGCTTCTGCACCATGCTTTTCAGCAGGATGAGGGTTAGGATGCCGCAGGCCAGAACAAGCATGATCAATCCTCCTTTTAGAGGAATATACCGGCTCAATCCCAGAATAAAATAATTGAGAATGAAATAAGCGTAAAAGACGTAATATTTTTGTACTACACTCAGTAACCCCACGATCACAGCCGGCAAAGCTGCCCAGACCAATGCCGGCACGATCCCTTTTTTCAGGATCAGCAGGTAAATGAGGAGCAGACCTGCAAATAAACTCAACGGAATTACATATGAGATCTGTCGTTTATACATTCTTCTGGTGTTTATCTGTAGCCGTCAGCCCCAGTTGGGAGATCCGGTAAAACAGTTTTCTCAAAAACGTATAGGGCGGCATCAGTCCGTTAAGGTCTTCGGCGGCATCCCTGCTGCCGTAATTCAATATCATGAACAAAGGGGTTTTGCCCGACATTTCCCGCGTCCGTTCAAAACGTTCCTGGTCTGTATTTTTCCAGGTTCTTCGGGAGTCTACGATTTGCAGGTTTAAGCTAACGCCCTGTAGAATGTCTACGGTTAAAGCCGCTTCTTTGAGGGAGGGATATTCCACCAGGATCACCTTGTCGGAACGGGAATTTTTTCCGTTGGAGTCCAGTTCTTCGAGATTCAGAGACTGGACGAAGGATTTGGCGTCGGTTTGGAATTCATCGTGCCAGGAAAGTTGTTTTACGTCTATTCCCTGAGCGGTAAATTGTTCGGCCATCTGTTTCCGGATAAAACTCTTGCCTTCGCCCGGTTCATTACTGATCAGGTTAATGATGTTGGTTTGACCGGCCCAGAAATAGGTAATGGCGTAATTGCATACGGTTTGTGCAGAGAGGGTGTGATAAATTTGATTATACCTTCTGGCTTGCAGGCGTAAAGGACGGGTGAATATACCTAATACCCGGCTGCCCGTCAACAATTCCGCTTTGAATTTATGGTGGAGGGTATGATCCAGCATTTCGATAATCAGGAAAAAGAAGACGATAAATATGAGGGAAGCGAAAAAGGCTACTAAAACGAATTTTTTCCGGTTTGTGGCTAAAGAGGAAAGCGGATAACTGGGTTCGTTCATCACCTTCAGGGTGGCGGAAGTCATTTGGAGGCTTTTTTGCCGCAGACGCGCCGAATTCAAAGCATTCAATATGGCGAAATATTGCTGTTCCGAAATAGTTACGGCTCTTTCTTTTTGGTTTAACGTCGAACCGATGGGAGCGAAATGAGAGTATTTATTTGCCATTTGTATCTTTCTATCCCTCAGTACGTTGAGTTCAGCTTCTGCTTTTTTAAACACCATTATCTGGTTCAACCATTCGCTCACAACCGAAGAATTCGATACGCCTTCTTTGCTGTACTTGAAATCGCCGTATTTCATAACGACCTCTTTCATAGCCAGGGAAGCTTTGTCCAGTTCCCGCTGCAGGGAATCCCGGGCCGTTTGAGCCCCTTGTTCAGGATAATAACCCGCTATGGTCAGTTGATTGGTCAGCTTGGCTATCAGATCGCTGTAATACAGGTATTCTTTGTTATTGCGAAGCATTTCCGCATTCAGCCCCATGCGTTTCTCCAATTCCCGGATCAGGCTGTCGGCCGTGGTGTAATCGTTTTTAGAAGTCCAATACTGCAATTCGTAATCGCGGCTTAGGGCGGCTACCACCTTGGTTTCCTCTCCGTAATTGATGACGGAATTCCGCACCATATAGTTGGTCAGATCGTCTTCGGCTCCTTTCAGTTCTTTACTGATACGGGCCAGTTCGGCCTCGAAATAAGCAATAACATTGTTGGTTTCACCGAAACGCAATTCCTGGTATTGGTGAATAAATTCCTTGATCAGAATCAACAGGGTCTGGTAGGCTATACCGGGGTCGTCGGTCGTGTATGAAACGTCGAGCATATCGCTGTTGCCGTTGCGATCGACGATGATTTTCTGGAGGGCATTCCGGTTTACATAGGGAAGCTGGTATTCGTAGATTCCGTAGACATAATTCGAGGGATCTTTGGTTTCATAGGCCAGCAGGTTTTCATACGTCCGTTGCTCGTTGATCGAGTCGTTGGGGGATGATTTGTCAATCAGGTGATGAATGGGAGCTCCGTGATTGTATAAGGTCCGGTAATGATTAGCGTTGACATAGATGTTGTTACGGTGAGGGTCGCCATGAACCATGATACGTGCGTACAGACGTAAAGAAACCTGTTTGAGCGTCTGGTCGGCCGTAATGATGTTCAATAAATTTTCCATCATACTTCCCTGAGTATAAGTGGTCGTCGTAATTCCACTTTCGGACAGGATATTGACTCCGGTAATGATTCCGGTATATATGGAACAATTGGCCGTGTAATTCAGCGGTAAAGAACGGGTTTTCCAGATAACCAGCAATGTAATCAGTGTAGGCCCGAATATCAACCAGAAACGAATCCGGTAAAAGAATTTGATAAAATAAGTGATATATTTCATAACGGTTTGCTGATTAATTTGGTATTGGTAAGGATTTCCAGTTTTAGCAATAAGATATTCAACTGGCTTACAATCATGTGGTATTCTTCTTTGGCCTTTCTCTGACTGTCTTTCAAAGCGCTCAGTTCGGTAGGAGTGAGCTGGTTGTTTATAAATTCGCTTTTCGCTATACTGTAATCCGACTCGTAAAGGGTAATGGATTCACTGGCTGCTTCCAGCATTTTCAGGCGGTATTGAATATTGGAATATAATTCTACAATTTCGCTCTTTACTTCATTGAAGGCGATTTCTTTTGTATATTCTGCATTTTTTACCAGTTGTTGCTGTCTTTTTACCCGCAATTTATGATTCAGCAGTTGATCGAAAGGAATGCTGACATTGGCTCCGACGGACCAACTGTTTTGAGTGGAACCGGAATAGGTCGTGGTGAGGGGGGTATATTTGGTTTCACTGTCCGTATAGATACCCAGGATACCATAGGTATATCCGGCCCGGATGGAAAAGTAGTTCAGCCAGTCGCGTTTAGCCAGCCTTACCTCGGATTTAGCGGCTTCGATGGAAGCTTGTATCGCTTCGAGGCGAGGGTTGCGACGGGCATTTTCAAAAAGAGTCTGGAGGGGAGGCAAGTGAATATTCTTAAAGTCGTCGGGAGTAAAGGTAAAAGCAGACTGTACCGTATCGGTGACCGGTTGTTGCGCTATACTCTCCGAAGACAGATAGAAAGCGAATAAGAAAAGGAGAATCGTATATTTGGTCATATGCTGTTATTTTACACGTTTTCTTTTTGAATAAAAGCTGCAAAAGTACGGAGAATGATCCGCACATCGAACCAGAATGAAAATTTCCGGGCATATTGAATGTCCAGTTGTTTGCGTTCCTCGGCGGAAAGAATTCCTTCCGCACCTCTTTTTTCCACCTGCCAGAGACCGGTCAGACCGGCCGGAGCCATAAAACGTTCGATGTATTCATCGGAAGTTAAAAGTTCCGCTTCGTACAAAGGAAGCGGCCGATTTCCCACGACCGACATGTCTCCTTTCAGAATGTTGATCAATTGGGGAAGTTCATCTATACTGTATTTGCGGATGAAACGCCCTACCCGGGTTACCCGGGGATCGTTCTGCAGTTTGATAAAATTGTTTTCTTTCAATTTTTTCCGCCGGGCTAAAAACTCTTCTTCCGTCAACCGGAAATCATCTCCCACAAAAATCGTTCCCGCATTTTCCGGATCGTCCCGGTAGTATTTCTTTTCCAATTGGGTAGGAATCGTTTGGTATTGATTTAATTTTTTGTATTCACTCAACCGCTTATCCGCATCCGTATACATAGAACGGAATTTCAAGAATCCGAAAATCCGGTAATTACTGCCTACTCTTTGGGAAGTATAAATGACCGATCCTTTACTTTCCAGCCGGATGACCAAAGCGGTAAACAGCAGGAGGGGGGAAAGGCAAATCAGGGCCATGCCGGAAAAAAATATATCAAATACCCTTTTCCAAAGCGGTAGTTTGAATAATTTCGTTTGTTCCTGCGCTACCTCGCTTTTTTTCAAACGGGGCAAAAGGGATAAAATTTGACCGAGTTCTTCTGCGGAAATCGAAACATCGATTATTTCGTTTACCCCCGAAGAAATATATTTGTAAACCAATTTCGGCGACAAATGATCCGTAATCAAAATAAAATAGGTGTTTTCTTTTTTTTCTTTTCTCAAAAAAGATAAGCGGGCTATGTCCTTATCGGTATCTACCGATTCCAGAAATAAAAATACCGCACCCGAAGAAGCGGAAGAACGTAAACCGGTCAAATATCGCTGAGCTTCTGCTGCTGTAGGAAATACCGCTATTTCTTCTTTCAGTAGTGCTTTAAACTTTTCAATCCATTCCGCTGTCTCTCCGATATAGAGAATTTCCATCTTACCGTTTTCTAAGTATATTACGAACTCTTATCTTTAATTCCTGAGGATTAAAGGGTTTCAAAATAAAATCTTCCGCACCGTCTTCCAGTAACTTTATCCGTTCTCCGCTGTTTTCCATGCTGGACAAGATAATGACCGGAATATTTTTAAACATTATGCTGGCTTTTAATTGTTTTAAAAACTCCCCTCCCTCCATTTCCGGCATATATACATCGGAAATGATCAGATCCGGGATATGGCCTTCATGCATCCAGCTCAAAGCTTCTATCGGATTGCGCAGATAGATCACATTGTAATCGGCGGACATATGAATGGTTATTACCTTGGCAATTTCAGGTTTATCATCGACAATTAAAATCAGTGGTTTTTCCATTTTTACGACAAAAATTTAAATTTTCAGTGACGAATATCAATACTCAAACAGCTCCCGTTCCAACAAACGTCTCTTTCGGGGCCACAAAGATATTTATTTAGGGATATTTATATACTTCTGTAATACAATGTTTTATATTATATAGATTTTTTATTTTTTATTTTTAATCTCCCGAATTTCTCCCGATAGTAAATCCCATGTATAGTTTTGATAATAAGTAAATTACCTGAAATAACTAAAAAATGTTATATTTTGTTTTAATTTTTTTAATGATTTGTTTTTCCCCCTCCTGAGTCGCTCTGTATGTGGGGCAAAGATATAAAAAATATATTTGTCGTATATATATAATAACCGTTTTATTCTCTCTGTTTTTTCCCGCTTTCTCCATAGAGCCGAAGAAAAAACGGAAAAGTTAAATTTAAGGTCTTTTGGGAAAATTTGATGTTTTTATTATTTTAGCGAACTGGAAAATGGAAGTAGGGAGAAGGAATTTATTGGATAAAAAGAAAGATAAACCGTTGATTTAAACACATCGAACCGGGAATAATTTTATCTTTGCAGGATAAAATAGCCGGTTGAAATATTATTATCGCGTAATGGTATGAAGATCAATCCTTCAGAATATAAAATTTTAGTTGTGGATGATGTTTCGTCCAATGTGTTGTTATTAAAAGCTTTGTTGGGCCGTGAACACTATCAGATAGTGACTGCCATGAATGGTCCCGATGCGTTGGGGATGGTTCGAGCGGAAAAACCGGACTTGATTTTGCTGGACGTTATGATGCCCGGTATGGACGGTTTTCAGGTGGCTGAAACCTTGAGAGGAGAGGAAGAGGTAAAAGACATTCCCATTATTTTTCTTACGGCTTTGGACGATGCCCAGAGTGTCGTAAAAGGTTTTAAGCTGGGGGGAAGTGATTTTATCTCCAAGCCTTTCAAAAAGGAGGAATTGTTGGTCCGGATCAGTCATCAGTTGTCTCTGGTTGCGGCCAACCGTATTATACAAAGGCAGACGGAGGAGTTGAAGAAGACCATTGACGGAAGGGATAAATTGTATTCCGTAATTGCGCACGATCTCCGTTCTCCCATGGCATCCATGAAAATGTTACTCAACACGATTATGATGAGCGTAAGAAGGGAAGAAATGGATGCGGATATTTTCGATATGTTGGAAATGAGTAATAAGACTTCGGAAGAGGTATTTATTTTGCTAGATAATTTGTTGAAATGGACCAAGAGTCAATTGGGGCGATTGACGGTTATTCCCCAGTCGGTGGATATTACGGAACTGACCGGGGGGGTGATAGAGATTGTCCGGTCCGTGGCGGAAATAAAGAATATTAAAGTTATATTGGATACGGATCGGAAACATGAAGTTTCGGTAGATATCGAAATGATTAAATGCGTGGTCCGTAATTTACTTTCCAATGCGGTGAAATTCAGTCATCCGAATTCCGAAATCCACGTCGATATTCAGGAAAAAGGAGAAAAAGTAGTGGTCATGGTTGCGGATTCCGGATTGGGAATTAAAAAAGAAAATCAGTCTAAACTGTTGAATGAAGTAACTCATTTTACCACTTACGGTACGAATAGCGAGGAAGGTTCCGGGTTGGGACTGTTGCTGTGCCGGGATTTTGTGCGGAAGAACGGTGGCGAATTGTGGTTTGAATCGGAAGAAAACGTCGGTTCCACTTTTAGTTTTTCTATTCCTAAATGATTCGGCATATGGAGAATAATCATGTCGTTATTATGGCCGGCGGGATCGGAAGCCGTTTCTGGCCGATGAGTACGCCGGAGCGGCCCAAACAATTTATCGATGTATTGGGGAAAGGAAGAACGCTTTTACAGGCGACGGCCGACCGTTTTCAGGGAATATGTCCCCCGGAGAACAGGTGGGTGGTGACTTCCCGTCATTATCGGGATTTGGTAAAATCTCAATTGCCGGAGGTGCCGGAATCGCATATTTTGTTGGAACCCTGTATGCGCAATACAGCCCCCTGCGTTGCTTATGCCGTATGGAAGATTAAAAAGAAATTCCCGTCGGCCAATCTGGTCGTTACAGCAGCGGATCATCTCGTAACGGATACAGAGGAATTTAAGCGGGTAATCCGGAAAGGTCTGGAATTTACGGAGAAGGAAGACCGTATTTTGACCTTGGGCATGTTTCCTACCCGTCCGGAAACCGGTTATGGTTATATCAAAATAAAGGCGGAGGGGACCGGAGAGGAAAGAGAGATAGGAGAAGTGGAAGAATTTAAGGAAAAACCCGATCGGCAGACTGCCGAAAAATATTTACGGGAGGGAGGCTATACCTGGAACGCAGGGATTTTCTTATGGAACGTAAAAACGGTCGAACACGCCTTTCGTTTGTTTCAGCCCCGTATGGCTGCCATTTTCGATGAATTGGAAGAGGATTTGTATACGGACCGGGAACAGGAAACAGTCGACCGGTATTTTCCCGCCTGTGAAAAAATCTCCGTAGATTATGCTATTCTCGAACGGGCCCGGAATATCTATGTATTTCCGGCGGATTTCGGTTGGTCGGATTTGGGGACCTGGGGGTCTTTGTCGGAACATGCCGGAAAAGACGAGGAAGGAAATGCCGTCATAGGAAAAGGAGTGAAAACGGTGGAATGCCGGGATTGTATGGTACAGGTATCCGGCCTGAAAAAAGTCGTTTTACAAGGTCTGGACGGGTATATCGTAGCGGAGCGGGATGGGGTGCTGCTGATTTGTAAAAAGGAAGAAGAACAGCGGATAAAAGAGTTTTCCCAACCGGAATCGGGAAAGGAATAAGCCGTCTGCATGCTGAAAAAACAAAGGGATATGGTGCATATTATCAGTGAACATAATTCGGTGTGTAATCGTTTTTTGGCGGAAATCCGCGATCGCGAAAAACAGACCGACCGGATGCGATTTCGTCGGAATCTGGAGCGGATCGGGGAAATTATGGCGTATGAAATCAGTAAAACTTTTTGTTATTCAGGACACCTGGTTCAGACTCCGATCAATCCCGCTACCGTGATGTTACCCCAGGAAGAAATCGTGGTCGCTACGGTGTTACGGGCCGGGCTTCCTTTTCACCAGGGATTTCTGAATTATTTCGATGATGCCGGCAATGCTTTTATATCGGCACGCAGGGCTTACAGCCGGAGGGACGGACAAATTGAAATCCGCTTCGATTCGATCTATACACCTGACCTGAGCGGGAAACAGTTGTTATTGGTCGACCCCATGCTGGCTACCGGTTCTTCTTTGGTGATCGCTTACCGGGAGTTGTTGAAACAAGGCAGTTTGCCGCTGCATACTCATATTGCAGCCGTCATTGCCAGCCGCCGGGGAGTGGAATATGTCGAACGGGAATTAACCGGCGAACCGGTAACCCTCTGGACGGCTGCTCTGGACGAGGGATTGACCGAGAAATATTACATAGATCCGGGAATCGGAGATGCCGGAGACCTGGCTTTCGGAGACAAAAAATGAATCGGAAATTTCCCGCTAGGAGCGCTTCGCTTACCCGGTGACAGGTAGCAGATAGCCGTTTGATACCTATAAATAATTGGATTATGCTTTCACTTTTTTATTTTTTAGCTTAACTTTGTAGCTTGTGGAAATGAATAGGTATTTCATAGCGGCATTGTATGTCATGGCCGGATGTGTCGTGACGGTTCCTTTGAAGGTGCAGGGTAATCCCGAACCTTTAAGAGGGGAACGGTGCAGGCTGATTATTACCACCACGGTGAAAGCGGTTTCTGCCTATGTGGATGAACAGGACGCTCCGCATCCGGGTTTTGATGTGTGGACCGAATTTTTCCGGTTTCCCGGTGTCGATTTCCGGATCAGTGGTTTTTCTTTTGTTTATGCGCACCGCGAACGAATTACCCTTTCTTTCCCTACTTCTCATAAAATACGGGCTCCCGGGCGGTAATCAGAAGCACGAATCGGGATGAGTTTAAAGCAATAGCGGCGGTTTAACGGGATAACCGCGATTTATAAATTACAATTTACAACTATAACATGGGTTTTAACGATGTATTGAAGAAACTGTTCGGAAATAAGTCCGACCGGGATATGAAAGAATTGCTTCCTATCGTAGGGCAGATTAATGCCGAGTGGGACAAGATAAAAAATTTGAGTCATGACGAATTACGGGCGGTCACCGACGACCTGAGATCGAAAATCAAATCTTCCGTTAAGGCGGAAGAGGAGGAGATCGCCCAATTGAAGAAAAAAATCGAAGAAGAAAAACCGACCATAGAGGAAAGGGAGGAAATCTATTCTCATATTGATAAACTGGAAGAAGAGATCGATAAAAAAGTCGAGGAAAAGTTGAATGAACTTTTACCGATCGCCTTTGCCGTTATGAAAGATACGGCCCGACGTTTCAAGGAAAATCCGGAAATCGAAGTTACGGCGACCCCTTTTGACCGGGATTTATCGGTTAGCCATGATTTTGTAGAAATAGAAGGCGATAAAGCCATCTGGTATAATTCCTGGGTGGCCGGCGGCAATGAGGTGACCTGGGACATGGTTCACTATGACGTACAGCTTATCGGCGGTTCCGTTTTACATCAGGGAAAGATTGCCGAAATGGCGACGGGGGAAGGGAAAACTTTGGTGGCTACTTTGCCCGTATTTTTGAATGCTTTGACGGGCCGGGGGGTGCATATGGTGACGGTGAACGATTATCTGGCAAAACGTGACTCGGAATGGATGGGCCCCTTGTATATGTTTCACGGTCTTTCTGTGGATTGTATCGATAAGCATCAGCCAAATTCTCCGGCCCGCAGAAAAGCGTACATGGCCGATATAACTTTCGGTACGAACAATGAGTTCGGATTCGATTACCTGAGGGATAATATGGCGATCAATCCGGAAGATCTGGTGCAACGGAAACACAATTACGCCATCGTGGATGAGGTGGACTCCGTGTTGATCGATGATGCCCGTACGCCTTTGATTATTTCCGGACCCGTTCCCAAGGGCGACGACCAGATGTTCGACGAATATAAGCCCCGGGTCGAGAAACTGGTGCGGATGCAGCGGGAATTGGTTACTAAAATTTTCAATGAAGCCAAAGTCCTGCTGGCCAGTGAAGATTCCAAAAAACGGAAAGAAGGGGGAATTTTGCTGTTGAGAGCCTTTAAAGGGTTACCCAAATATAAACCTTTGATTAAGTTCTTGAGCGAGCAGGGAAATAAGGCCATGCTTATCAAGACCGAAAATGAGTACATGCAGGAGAATAACCGGAGAATGCCTGAGATTACCGATCCTCTTTATTTTGTTATCGATGAGAAGTTGAATTCCATTGACTTGACGGATAAGGGACATGATACGATTACGGCAGCCGGTGAAGACCCCAAATTTTTCATTTTGCCTAATATCGGAGAAGAGATAGCCGAAATCGAGAAAACCGTAAAGGATGAAAAAGAGAGGTTGAGTCAAAAAGATGAAATGATTCAGAATTATGCGATCAAATCCGAACGGGTACATACGGTGGGTCAGCTGTTGAAAGCCTACACCTTGTTCGAAAGAGATGTGGAATACGTGGTAATCGACAATAAGGTGAAAATCGTGGACGAACAGACCGGACGTATTATGGAGGGACGCCGGTATTCAGACGGTTTGCACCAGGCGATAGAAGCTAAAGAAAACGTAAAGGTCGAAGCGGCTACCCAGACGTTCGCTACCATTACGTTGCAGAATTATTTCCGGATGTATCACAAATTGGCGGGGATGACCGGTACGGCGGAAACGGAAGCCGGGGAATTCTGGGATATTTATAAGCTGGATGTGGTGGTGATTCCGACCAATAAACCGGTGGTTCGGTTGGATGCGAACGATTTTGTATATAAGACGAAACGGGAAAAATACAATGCGGTGATTGACGAAATTGTGCGTTTGGTGGATTTGGGGCGTCCGGTATTGGTGGGTACCACTTCCGTTGAGGTGTCGGAATTGTTAAGCCGTATGTTGAAGATCCGGAATATTCCTCATAATGTACTGAATGCCAAGTTACACCACAAAGAAGCCGATATCGTTGCGGAGGCCGGTAAATCGAAGACGGTCACGATCGCTACGAATATGGCCGGTCGTGGTACCGACATCAAGCTCAGCCCTGAAGTAAGGGAAGCCGGCGGATTGGCCATCGTGGGTACGGAACGTCATGATTCCCGGCGGGTAGACCGTCAGTTGCGCGGTCGTGCCGGACGTCAGGGAGATCCGGGTTCTTCCCAGTTCTTCGTTTCCTTGGAGGACGATCTGATGCGTTTGTTCAGTTCGGACCGGATTATCCGGGTAATGGACCGTCTGGGACATAAAGAAGGCGATGTGATTCAGCATTCTATGATCACCCGCTCCATCGAACGGGCGCAAAAGAAGGTGGAGGAGAACAATTTCGGCATCCGGAAGCGTTTGCTGGAATACGACGATGTGATGAATTCGCAACGAACCGTTATTTATAAACAGAGACGCAATGCTTTGCTGGGAGAGCGTATCGGAGTGGCCGTGGCCAATAATATGTATGATGTTTGCGAAGTCCTGGTAAACGAATATCAGCCGGAAAACGATCTCGAAGGTTTCCGCCTGGAAACCCTGAGGGTGTTGTCGATCGATTTTGAAATCGAACCGGATGCCTTCCAAAAGCTGAAACCCGAGGAATTGACCGACCGCCTTTATGAGAAAGTTCGGGAAGTATATTCCCGCAAGGTGGAAAATATCGCCCGTCAGGCTTATCCCGTCATCAAGAATGTGTTTGAAAACCGGGGGGATGTGTTTAAAAATATCGTGGTTCCTTTTACGGACGGACAGCATATGTACAGTGTGGTAACTAACCTGGAAAAAGCTTACCGTACCCAGGGCGAAGATCTCATGCGTTCTTACGAGAAAGCGATTATTCTGGCGCAGATCGACGATGCCTGGAAAGAGCAATTGAGGGAGATGGACGAATTGAAGCAATCCGTTCAGAATGCCGCTTACGAACAGAAGGATCCTTTGTTGATTTACAAATTCGAGTCTTATAACTTATTCAAAGCTATGGTCGAAAAGATCAATAAGGGAATTGTCTCTACCTTGATGAAAGGACAGATTCCTATGCAGGAGCCCGAACATGTACGGGAAGCCGAAGAGCGTCGTACGGACCTGAGCAAATTGAAGGCCGGCCGGTCCGAAGCGGCTCCGGGAGCCGCCAACCAGCAACAAGCCCCTAAACACGAACCGGTTCGGGTGGGTCCCAAGGTGGGACGTAACGATCCCTGTCCTTGCGGAAGCGGACTGAAATACAAGAATTGTCACGGTAAAAACGAATAAACGGCGGATATCCGGTAAAGTAAGGTGCGAACGCTCCTGTTCGTACCTTTACCGGCCAGCCTTTTACCTTTAATTTTTTATGCATGTTATCATTTTTTATCAATTGGAACGTAGACCCTGAACTGGTAAAACTGGGTGGAATTTCTATCCGGTATTACGGTTTGCTTTTTGCGCTGGCTTTTATTTTCGGGTATAAAGTCGAAGAAAAAATGTTTAAATCCGAAGGTTTGAGTCAAGCGTGGCTGGACAAGCTATGGATTTATGTCGCTATCGCTACGGTGGTGGGTGCCCGCCTCGGTCATTGTATTTTTTACGATTGGGCGTATTATAGCGAACATCCTTTGGAAATGATTTTTCCTTTCCAGTTCAATCCTTTTAAATTTACGGGTTATCAGGGATTGGCCAGTCACGGGGCAGCTATCGGAATTATTGCCGGTTTGTGGTATTATTCCAAAAAAGTCAGTAAAAAATCGATTTTCTGGATATTGGACCGGGCTGTAATTCCTATCGCACTGGCCGGTTTTTTCATCCGGATGGGAAATCTGATGAATTCGGAGATCATCGGTTCGCCTACAACGGTACCCTGGGGGTTCCATTTTCTGCATGTAGACGATACTGCATGGATCCGGTCGGCTTTCTCCCCGGAACAAATCGACGCCTATTTGCAAAGCGGTGTGATTTCCAAAAGCCGCGAGGGCTTGCATATGTTGAGACATCCGGCTCAATTATACGAGGCCGTTTGTTACCTGATCAGCTTCGGGGTGTTGATGTATCTTTATTGGCGTACGAACGTAAAAAAGAAACTGGGATTTCTGTTCGGCATGTTTTTAATACTGATTTTTACGGCTCGTTTTTGCATTGAGTTTGTCAAAGAGGTACAAGAACCCTGGGAAGCAGATATGACATTGAATATGGGACAATGGCTCAGCATTCCTTTCGTAGCTTTAGGTATTTTTATGTTGTATTACAGCAGGAAACATCCCGATATCTCCCCGGCTCCGATAGGGAATTCTCAAGAAAATAAAGTGAAGAAAAACGGAAAAAAGAAGCGGTAGAAAAGTCCCCTGCTTTTTACCGGAAACGGAGGATAAGCTATGTATGAAAAAAGATTTATGAAGGAAGCTATACGCCTGGCTGTAGAAAATGTGAAAAACGGGAAAGGAGGACCTTTCGGAGCAGTGGTGGTAAAAGAAGGAAAGATTATTGCTGCTTGCGCGAATACAGTAACACCGGACCTGGATCCTACGGCTCATGCGGAAGTAAATGCCATTCGCGAGGCCTGCCGGAAACTGGGTACTTATCAGTTACACGGTTGTGAAGTCTATGCCAGTTGCGAACCCTGCCCGATGTGTCTGGGAGCCATTTACTGGGCCCGCCCGGATAAGGTATATTATGCTTGCACCAAAAAAGACGCGGCTGTAGCCGGATTCGACGATTCTTTTATTTATCAGGAAATCGCATTGCCGGAAGCGGAGAGAAGTATCCCTTTTCTGAATCAGAAGGAAGCCGGTTCCGGAGAGGAGTTCCGTTTGTGGGAAGAATCCGAATCCAAAAAAAAGTATTGATTCCCTTGTCCTGTATAAGCTAGAGGCCAGGGAAAGAGGAAATGAATAAATTTTTATTTCTTTTGGTTTATTGATATTTATTAATTCTTTTTTGTACTTATCAATTTTTCTGTAAGTTTGTATTTATTAAATCAATAATCAAACTTATGAGAAAGATGTTTAAGTTTTTACTGCTTTCGCTTGTAATGGCGATGGCGGTAGCCTGTCACACCCGTTCGGACAATTCTTACGAAAGCGTACCGAACGATCCTTTAAAAGCCCGCATTTACACCTTGGATAACGGCATGAAAGTATATATGACGGTTAATCCGGTAGAACCCCGTATACAGACCTATATTGCCGTGCGTGTAGGAAGTAAGAACGATCCGGCGGAAACAACCGGTCTCGCCCATTATTTTGAACACCTGATGTTTAAAGGAACGGAGCATTTCGGAACTCAGAATTACGGGCAGGAAAAACCGATGCTGGATGAGATCGAAAAATGGTTCGAACGCTATCGTAAAACTACCGATAAAGCTGAAAGAAAGGCAATTTACCGGAAAATTGACAGTATCTCCTATGAAGCTTCGAAAATAGCCATTCCCAATGAATACGATAAGTTGATGGCGGCTATCGGTGCCAATGGTACGAATGCTTATACCGATTACGATGTCACTTGTTATACAGAAGACATTCCGTCCAATCAGATTGAGAACTGGGCAAAAATACAGGCCGATCGTTTTGCGAATGCCGTTATCCGCGGATTCCATACCGAACTGGAGACGGTTTACGAAGAAAAAAACATGTCGCTGACCAGCGACGGGGAAAAAGTACAGGAACAGATCATGGCAGCCTTGTTTCCGCATCATCCCTACGGTACACAGACCGTTCTCGGAACTCAGGAACAGTTGAAAAATCCGTCCATAACGAATATCAAGAATTACTATAAAGAATGGTATGTGCCCAATAATATTGCCATATGTATGTCGGGGGATTTTGATCCCGAGGAGACCATTGCGATTATCCGGAAGTATTTCGGAGGCTTGAAACCCAACGAACATTTGCCGGAATTGCAGTTTAAACCGGAACCTCCTTTGGAACATCCCGTTACCCGCCAAGTAATGGGCCTGGAAGCCGAGAATGTTTCGCTTGCCTGGAGACTACCGGGAGCCGCTTCGCCCGATGCGGAAAAAATTACCTTATTGAGCCGGATTTTGTATAACGGCAAAGCCGGTTTGGTTGATCTGGATGTCAATCAACAGCAAAAAGTACTTTCTGCTTTTGTTTATCCGTATCAGATGACGGATTACGGTTATTTTTCGATGGAAGCGCGCCCGAAGCAGGGCCAAAGTCTGGAAGAGGTACAGCAAATTTTATTGGGCGAAGTGGAGAAGCTGAAAAAGGGCGAATTTGACGAAGGACTGATTCAAGCTACGGTAAATAATTATAAGTTACAGCAAATGTCGCGTTTGGAAAGTAACTCGACCCGGGCAGATATGTTTGTCAATGCTTTTATCAATGGAATCGATTGGAAGGATGAGGTGGAATCTTTGGATCGGATGAGTAAAATTACCAAACAACAATTGGTGGATTATGCCAACGAAATCTTAAAGGATAACTACGTTGTCGTATACAAGCGTCAGGGAAAAGACCCCAACGAGCAGAAAATTGAAAAACCGGAGATTACGCCGATTTTTATGAACCGGGACACGGCCAGCACCTTTTTGCGGGCTGTGCAGGAGAGTGCGGTAAAACCCATTCATCCGGTATTTATCGATTTTTCCAAAGAGATGGTAAGAACCACGATGAAATCGGGAATTCCCGTGTTGTATAAGGAAAATACCCTCAACGACATTTTTCAGGTTCGTTTCCAGTTCGATTTGGGAAATAATGAGGACAAAGCTTTGGGAACAGCCCTGCAATATTTGAATTATTTAGGAACTTCGCAGATGAGCCCGGAACAAATCAAACAGGAATTTTACAAGTTGGCTTGTCATTATTCCGCGTCGGTGGGAACGGACCGCACGTTTATCACTTTGTCGGGACTCAGGGAAAATATGGAAAGAGCCTTGGAATTACTCGAATCTCTGCTGGCCGACGCCCAACCGGATCAGGCTGCCCTGGAAAATTTAAAAGTCAGTATTTTGAAGAAGCGGACGAATGCCAAACTGAATCAGAGCGCTAATTTCAATAGTTTGGTGCAATATGGCATATACGGACCGAATTCTCCACTAACCCATGTGCTGAGTACAAACGAACTGAAGAATTTGAAGGGGGAAGAATTGGTGGATAAGGTGAAAAGACTGAGAAACTATGTTCATACCGTGCTTTATTACGGACCCGAATCCCTGGAAAAAGTGATAGCTTCTTTAAACACCCGGCATGCGGTGGCCGATCAGCCGAAAGCTGTACCTCACAATAAGGCGTTTAAAATGCAGGAAACTCCGGAAAACCGGGTATTGATTGCGCCCTATGACGCCAAACAGATTTACATGATGGGATATTCCAATCGCGGAGAAAAATTCGATCCCGCTATCGGTGCGCTACTGACTATGTATAACGAATATTTCGGAGGAGGAATGAATGCCATCGTATTCCAGGAAATGAGAGAGGCCAGAGGCTTGGCCTATTCGGCCGGGGCCGGTTTGAACGAACCGGGGCGTTTGGATATACCGTATACCTATACTACGTTTATCGCTACTCAGAATGATAAAATGATCGACGCCTTACAGGCTTTTGACGAAATCATCAACGATATGCCGGAGTCGGAAAACGCATTTGAATTGGCGAAGGAAGCTTTATTGGCCCGCATACGTACCGAGCGGATTTATGGTTATGGAGTGCTTCAGTATTATCTGGCTCTTAAAGAATTGGGGTTAACGACCGATACCCGGAGAGATATTTTCGAGCAAGTGCCTCACCTGACCTTGGAGGATGTGATTAAATTCCAGAGGGAATGGGTGAAAGGACGGCATTATATTCATTGTATCCTGGGAGATGAGAAGGAACTGGATATGAAAAAACTGAAAAATTACGGTCCGGTGAGCCGGTTGACAACCGAACAGATTTTCGGATATTAAAAATACAGGGTGTTTCCTCCGGATGGGACGGAAACACCCTTTGACTAAAGGGCGGGAAGATGGATTTCAACCCGCCGTTTTCCGGTTCCGGGGATTCAGCCACCAGCCTTTGATGCGAGCCGTACCGAGTACGGCGAATCCTGCTGCGAGACAGATCAGGATAAACCAGAGTCCGTAACCGCTTATAAAGGCCAGAGGGGCAAAAGTAACCAATGCTATTTCTACCGGTGCAATGGGTAAATAGGCCAGGGCATAATCGTCCAGACTTTTGCTTTCCATCTTCGGGTCGGCAATCCGAAGAAGAGCTATGCCCATCGCCATAGTGCCCGTGAACCATCCCCAGGTAAAAAGGGATTTTTCAAACCAATAATTTTTCATTAACCGACGTCCGGTGTACAGAACGAAAAATGCAGTGAATAATATTCCGAAGATCAGGAGAAAAATAAGGGGAACGGCATACTTCACGACAATTTCCAGTTTGATGGAAGCTACTCCGAAAGCGACCAGCAAATCGGTAAACATACTGCTTAAGCGGGAAACCGTCTGCGGACAAATGTAATCGGTGACCTGGAAACGGTCGAAAGCCTTCCGGACGATTATAAAGTCGCAACTGAAGACCGGTAATTCCAGTTTCGGATACCAATAGGAGATCCCTTTACTCATGAGATAACCGCCGAAAGCGATGCACAACATGGCTGCAAAATTGAAGGTGAGCGATTCTATAGAGATGGAGGAACAAGTGGATTCTCCCATACTTTCCCGTTTATGCTTCGGTAAGAGGCCGGTACGTAACTCGTTGGGCAAATCGGCGAAATCGGATATAAAGTTTGTATATTTCCGGCGGGCGGCCCATTTTACCAGAATGAGTCCCCCGATTACGGAGGAAAGAATACCTACCGTAGCCGTCGTCATCGCCAGGGAACGGGCATCTTCATATCCCAATTGACCGAAAGCTTGTCCCAGAGCGGCCGCCGTCCCGTGTCCTCCTACAAACCCTCCCGGGAGCATGATCCCGAAAGAAGGATGAAGGTTAGGCCATACGCTGCCGAGTATCACCAGTCCGAACAGTCCGCACATCCCCCATTGAAAGAGCATACCGGATTGAGAAAACGCCCACATGGAACCGATTCTTTCCGATAGCCCCTTCTCCTTCCGCTGAGGAGAGGAAAGGGGAAGGGAACCGAATACCAGTGCGATCAATATGCCTGCATACGTGCCTATATGATCTGACAAGGGAAGCAGACCGAAACCGCTTTTTCCTAAAGCAAGTCCTAAAAAGCCGGCGATTAAACTGGGAGGAATAAAGAGTTTTTGAGTCAGTCTGACTTTGACGCGGATCAGTTTTCCGACCAGAAGTAATACGGAAATCAGGCCAAAATCCACAAAAAGCGTCCAGGGCGTAAATGCAGTCATTCGTTTGTTATTTAAGTTAGTTTGTAGTGGGCGTAAAGATACGTCAGAGATTGTTAGCTTGCAATTTCTGATGAAAAAATGTAAAAAATTATAAAGTTATTCTGTTTTCACTTGCATATTTTCAGCACCGCCAGTATAAAAAAAACTGTCCGGAGAGCAGTTTGAGGTTTTTCCTATAGATTTTCGTAAAAGGTCTTCCACAACGTATCGTTCAGGGGAGGTGTAGCGGTAATGGTGATCCTTTCTTTGGAGACGGGATGAATCAAACTGATTTCCCTGGCATGCAGGCTGATGCCTCCGTCTTCATTGGACCGGGCAAAGCCGTATTTGAGATCCCCCTTGATGGGGCAGCCGATTTTCGCCAGTTGACAACGAATCTGGTGATGCCGTCCGGTACATAGCTTCACCTCCAACAGGTAATACCGCTGGGAACGTCCGATAAGTTTATATTCCAGAATCGCTTTTTTGCTTCCTTTTTTTTCTTTATCGTAGGCGTAAGATTTGTTTTTTTCGGCATCCCGGGTCATGTAGTGGACCAGGGTATCGCTGTCGGCAGGCGGCAAATTACCTACGATCGCCCAATAAGTTTTGGTAATCGCTTCGTCATGTTCCTGAAACATCTTATTCAAACGGGTCAGGGCTTTGCTTGTACGGGCAAAAAGAACCACTCCGCTCACAGGGCGGTCAATACGATGGGGGATTCCCAGATAGACATCCCCCGGTTTATTGTATTTCTTTTTGATATACGCTTTAACCTCTTCACTTAAGGGTGTATCTCCCGTCTGGTCCGCCTGGACGATATCGGATACTTGTTTGTTTACGGCAATAATGTGGTTGTCTTCGTATAGTATTTCCAACATAGAATTTTACTTGTAAGAAGGAGATGAGTTCCTGTATTAATATTGTTCTTTATCGTTCGGAAAGTCACCGCTCTTGACGTCACTGATATAATTGGTGACAGCCCCGGTTATTTCGGCATATAAATTGTGGTAGCGGCGTAAGAAACGGGGAGAGAATTCCTGATTGATGCCCAGCATGTCGTGAATGACCAGTACCTGTCCGTCAACACCTCCCCCGGCTCCGATCCCGATGATGGGTATCGTCAGTTCCCGCGCTATCCGGGCGGCTAAGGTTGCGGGTACTTTTTCCAGAACAATGGCGAAGCAACCCGTTTCTTCTAAGATATGGGCATCTTCGACCAGTTTTTGGGCTTCAGCTTCTTGTTTGGCCCGTACGGAATAGGTTCCGAATTTATGGATGCTTTGGGGAGTCAGACCGAGATGTCCCATTACCGGGATGCCTGCGGATAATATTCGTTTAATGGATTCGGCCACTTCGATTCCTCCTTCCAGTTTAACGGCATCGGCGGCGGTTTCCTTCATAATGCGGATCGCAGAACTCAATGCTTCTTTGCTGTTTCCCTGATAACTGCCGAAAGGCATGTCTACCACGACCAATGCTCTCTTGACTCCTTTTACGACGGAAGCTCCGTGGTAAATCATCTGGTCCAGGGTGATGGGAAGGGTAGTTTCGTTTCCCGCCATCACATTAGAGGCCGAGTCTCCCACCAGAATGACGTCTATGCCGGCGGCATCTACAATCCGGGCCATAGAATAGTCGTAGGAAGTAAGCATGCTGATTTTTTCGCCCCTCAGTTTCATCTCCGATAAAACGTGGGTCGTTACTACTTTTACAGTGGATTGTGTTGACATGATATGGGAATATAAGGAATTTTAAAACGTATAGGGGAGCCGCTCTTTCGGTATGTTCCGTTTTGCGGAAAACACACTTTTATTGAAAGGTTCCGATAAGGGTTTGCGAACCTTTGGTTTTTTGGCCGAGTTTTACTTCAATTTTGGTGTGTAAAGGTAAAAACAGATCCACTCTCGAGCCGAATTTAATGAATCCGGCGTGCTGATCTTGGCGAGCCACACCGCCTACGGGCGCATAGGAAACGATTCTTTTCGCCATGGCTCCGGCGATCTGCCGCATCAATACGGTTTCTCCGTTTTTGCATTCGATAACGATGGTCGTTCTTTCGTTTTCGGTAGAAGACTTCGGTAAATAGGCAGCTAGAAAATTTCCTTTGTGGTATTTAAAATAGCGGATAATTCCGTTTACCGGAAACCAGTTGATATGCACATTCAGGATATTCATGAAAATGGATACCTGTATCCGTTTGTCTTTAAAATATTCATTTTCTTCCGTTTCTTCGATGACGACGATTTTACCGTCCGCGGGAGCCAGAATACGGTTGTCGTCGATGCAGATATGCCGGTGAGGATAACGAAAAAAATTTACCACCATCAGATACACTAGAATACTTACGACAAGTAGGGTATATACGACGGTTGTATTGGGGATCCAATAAAACGAGATTCCATTGATCAGAATCAGGATCAGCAATATTTTCAGTAAAAGGGAATATCCTGCTTTATGTAGAGTCATTTCTATCCGTTTAAATTGTTGTTCCGGGAGACAAAGATAGCCTTTTTAACTAAAAAAGGGAACAGTTGCTTTGATTTTTTAAGAATCAAAGAGTTAAAAGGCATTCTAAAAGAAGCGCGTCTGAATATTTATCTTTTTGAACCTCGTTTGTAAATATTCTTTTTTACCACTGACCGAGGTTCCTGTTCCTTTAAGGGAAGCGGAAAAGATTCAAAAACTTTATTTTGGATTTTGGTCATATCGACCAATCTTCTTTCAATAAGTTTCCAATCGAATTTACAGTTCAGCATAACAATATCCTCTTCAAAGTCTATGTCATCAAAGTAAGTAATGGCCTTGAAGGGTCTGATAACATTCGATCCGGGAAACTTGCGCTCATATAATCTCAACATCGAACCGAAGGGGAAACGGGTGGAAAGAAAAGCTATGTCAATGAAATCTTTCAGCCGTGAACCATTGTCGGCGATGGCGGAAAGTTTCATGGCGATGATGTCCTCCATGCTATACAATCTTATTCCGGATTCGGTATAAGGCTTTTCCAGATAATCATAAGAGTGGGTAATACAGTCTATCTTAACACCATCTATGGTGCCTTTCAATGTATTCTTTTCCATAAAATCAGAACGAAAACCATATTTATCCCGGAGAAATGTTTCCAGTTCTGTAGCATCAAAAGGTTTCGGTGTAAAAAGGTCCAAGTCCACGCTGATCCTATGACCTAAATACAGGGCTAAAGAAGTTCCACCTGCCAGATTAAAATCCGAGAGGGCATTTTCAGCCTCCAGCTTCTTCAGGAGTCCAAGAGTTGGTCCCGCAACAGTTTCCGCGTGTAACATTTCAAATCCTCTTTTTTAAGATCAAAGACGACACAAACAAAATTTATGTCCCGTGCCGACAGGCTGGGAAGTTCCTTTATTATTTCCCTGAATCCTTCTATGCCGCCATACAATTTGAACGCTGCATAAAAATCTTTCAGCCATCCTCTCTCAATGACACGCTGGACCACAATCTTCCTTGATTTCCACCAATCAAAATGGGACAAGTCATATTCCCAAAGTAATGAAGGGGAGATTGAGGTATCGCCCGTGTATGTTTTATATTCATCAAATATAGTCATTCCTTATCCTTTTTATGCACTTACAAATTTACTGTATTTTGCCCGAAGACGCAATTTATCAGGAGGTTTTTATTGTTTTTCCCCATTTTTCGGCAAAGACTTTCTTTGTTGCAATAACCCCATGTCGGATAGCAGTATGCAATAACCCTGTTATTCCATGATCCGTGCAAAATATACTAAATAACTCATTGAAACAAAAGAATATCCGTATGGAAGAGAACAACAATGACATCGAAAAGCTCAAAGCGATGATAAAAGAAAACTTTGAGGAACAACGAAAACGGATAAGCAAGCTGGAAGCGGTAACCAGTTTCAACGGCAAGCAGATGCTGGACCTCCTGACCTACATCTTAACGCAAAACATTGAAAATTAATCGTTTGCAGCGACATATCAGGCAATTCGGGCGAGAATAGTTTTCTTCCGAAACTAATATACAAATTCCATATATACGAAAATGGCGGGAATAACGAACAGAACGGCGTCGAACCGGTCCAGTATTCCTCCGTGTCCGGGCATGATATGTCCGGAGTCTTTCACTTCGATGTTTCTTTTAAACATAGATTCGATGAGATCGCCGAAAATAGCGAAGACGACTACTATACAGGCAATCACCATATTGTTTTGTACCGTCAGGCCTTCCAGATAAGGGGAGATAAAGAGAGCGGCCGCAATGGTCGCGATGCCTCCGCCTATAGCTCCTTCCCAGGATTTCTTAGGCGATATGCGGGGGAACAATTTGTGTTTTCCAAAGCGGGATCCCGCCAGGAAGGCAAAGGTATCGTTAAACCATACCAGCAGGAAAGGAAAGAAAATGATTTCCGGTCTCCATTCCCCTCCGGTCATATAAGGTAAATAAATGAGTAAAGTAAAAGGAAGACTCAGGTATAATAGGCCGTAGAAAGCAAAAGCCAGATTCTGGAATCCGTTCCCTTTTTTCCGGTACAGTTCCCAGATGCTCAAAGTGAATGCGGAAATAAAGCACCACAAATAACCGTCGCGATAGCCGAGGTAGGCGTGTAAAAACCCGGCGGTAAACAACATGCTCCCACAAATCAGATACATGGGGATATTGATGAAAATATCGCTTCTTTTCGCCATTTTTGCGAACTCCAGTAACCCCATGATATTGATCACGAAGAATAACACCAGAAAACAAAGGGGATGTAAAAAAATACACCCGGTCAAAATCACAACAAAGAGTAAACCGCTGATAACTCTTTTTCCGAAATTATTCACAATGGATCGATTTAATGATTTCTTCCGCCTGTTCTTGGTCTTCCTGGCTTACCAACACTTTAATTTCGCCGAAAGTGTTATAAGACGAATCTTTCTGGTTCAGAATAACGGCATCGATGTCATTATCGCATAAGATATCTTTTACAAGTTCGGCCCGGTACAATTGATCGGTTTCGAAAACTGATGTCCAATTATCCATACTATATATTATTTAGATTTATATACGGACAAGAGGATTTCAGAGAAATCCCTTGTCCTGCACAATTGTTTAGCCTTCGTTTTTTTCCGGTGAGGGCGTTTCTCCTTCCTCTTCTTCGTCTTTCCACGGACGCTTGCCTAAAATCCGTTCCAGATCATCGCTGAAAATCACCTCTCTTTCTATGAGTAATTCCGCTACTTCCCGGTGCTGTTCCCGGTGTTCGGACAGGATTTGTTTGGCCCTGGCATAGGCCGTTTCCACAATATCTTTTACTTCTGCATCTATGAGTTCGGCCGTTTTTTCAGAATAAGGTTTTGTAAAGCTGTAATCGCTTTGTCCGCTAGAATCGTAATAACTCAGATTTCCGATTTTTTCGCTCATTCCGAAAATGGTTACCATAGCATATGCTTGTTTGGTCGCTCTTTCCAGATCGTTTTGGGCTCCCGTTGAAATCTGGCCGAACACCAGTTCTTCGGCAGCTCGTCCTCCTAAAACGGAGCACAACTGATCGAGCAATTGCTCCCTCGTAGTGATCTGCCGCTCCTGCGGAAGATACCAGGCTGCTCCCAGGGCTTTTCCGCGGGGAACTATCGTTACTTTCAGCAGGGGATGGGCGTGTTCCAGTAGCCAGGAAGTGGTAGCGTGTCCGGCTTCGTGATAGGCGATGGCCTTTTTCTCGCTGACTTTGATGACTTTACTCCGGTTTTCCAATCCCCCGACGATCCGGTCGATGGCGTCCAGAAAATCCTGCTTATCTACGGCATTTTTATCTTTGCGGGCAGCAATCAAGGCGGCTTCATTGGCCACATTGGCTATATCGGCACCTGAAAATCCCGGAGTTTGCTTGGCCAGGAATACGATATCGACATTCTCAGCCAATTTCAAGGGTTTCAGGTGTACCTTGAATATTTCTTCCCGGTCTTTGAGTTCCGGAAGGTCTACATTGATCTGCCGATCGAAACGGCCGGCCCGTAATAAGGCGCTGTCCAATATATCCGCCCGGTTGGTAGCCGCGATAATGATCACCCCCGAATTCGTTTCAAAACCGTCCATTTCCGTCAGCAACTGGTTCAAGGTATTTTCCCGTTCGTCATTGGATCCCATATTCGGATTTCTTCCTCTGGCCCGGCCGATGGCGTCGATTTCATCGATAAAAATAATGCAGGGCGCTTTTTCTTTGGCTTGTTTAAATAAGTCACGGACCCGGGAAGCTCCTACGCCGACGAACATTTCGACAAAATCCGAGCCGGACATCGAAAAGAAAGGTACGTTTGCTTCCCCCGCCATGGCTTTCGCCATTAAAGTTTTACCGGTTCCCGGAGGACCTACTAAAAGAGCGCCCTTCGGAATTTTACCTCCCAGCTTGGTATACTTATCCGGGTTTTTCAGGAAGGAGACGATTTCTTCCACTTCCTGCTTGGCTTCTGCCAGGCCGGCTACATCCTTGAAGGTGATTTTGATGTTGGATTCCTTATCGAAAAGTTTAGCCTGGGATTTTCCCACATTGAAAATTCCCCCTCCGGCACCTCCCGGCCCCTTGCTCATCCTGCGGAAAAAGAAAATCCAGATAAAAGCTATCACTAACAGGGGGAAGAGTAAGGAAAGGATGTTTCCCCAACCGTCGTATTCTTTTTCATATTCGATGGTGACACCGGCGGCTCCGGGGATATCTTTCTGTGCATCCGCCACGTTTTTTTCGAATCCTTCCAGCGAACCGATCGCAAAGGTAAACTGGGGACCCTTGTCGAAATTTTTGAATCCTTTGGATTTTAACTGGGAATAATCTTCGATTTTATTGGGCTTGATGAATACATTCACTTGTCCGGTGTTCGTAACGACTACGAATTTTTCGACATCCCCTTTTTCCAGCATTTTATTTTTCACTTCCTGCCAGTTGGTTTTTACCGGTTCGGTTTGTAAGCTGAAAAAGTTAAAACCGATAATGATGGCTGCCAAAAGGATGTATAACCAATATCCGCCGAATTTAGGAGTTTTGATATTTTTACCGCCGCTGCCGATGGGAGGAAAATTGAAATTGTCTTTTTTATTTTCTTTATTCCCGTTGTTTTCTTTATTTTCTGCCATATTTTTCTTTCGCTTCACAAATAAGTTACACAGTTGTTTTTAATGTTACATTCAGTCTCCGGTAGATGGAATTTCTTCTTTCAGTCCGTCCCCCCAAAAATCCTCCAATTGATAGTAATCCCTTTGTTCTTTTTGAAAAACGTGAACGATTACGTCCCCGTAATCGACCACCACCCATTGGGCTTGCGTCTTTCCTTCCGTATGGAAAGGTTTTTCTTTCAGTTCTTCCAGGATTTTATCTTCTACGGCCTCTGCCAGGGTATCCACATGCGTATTGGAAGTTCCATGACATATTACGAAGAAACTACAAAAACAGTTTTCTATTTTTCTTAAATCCAGTTTTACAATGTTTTGTCCTTTATTTTCTTCCAGTGTTTGGGTTATGGTATCGACTAATTTTTCCGATTTTATCATTCCGAGCTACTTCTGTTTGAAGCCACAAATATACGTTTTAAAACTCAAATTTAATAATGAAATGCCAAAAACTGGAGGTATGAAATGCGGATTATCTGCGAAAAAGGATGTGGTTTTCCGGGTTTAATTTTTAATCTTTTCGTTTTTGTTGTAGTTTTGCATCGGATTAAAGCCTGATTAACGGCAAGGGTTCGTTGCCTCCGGGGTGAAGCTTCTAGACCGGTTTTTAACGGACAGTAGAGCCGGATCGTAAATAAACAGTTATGAAAACATATAGAATACCTATGGTTCCCGGTCCTGTGGCAGTGCCGCAGGAAGTATTGAATGCAGGGACGGTCGATTATGGCTCGGCCGATCTGGAAAAAGATTACCTTACGCTTTATGTTGCGACGGAAAAAGCGCTTCAGAAAATCATGCATACGAAAAACAGCGTGGTGATTCAGACGGGAGAAGGCATGCTGGCCTTGTGGAGCGCCCTCAAAAGCACTTTACGTCCCGGAGACCGGGTATTATCCCTTTCTACCGGTTTGTTCGGTTACGGCATAGGAAGTATGGCCGAGTCGTTGGGATGCGAAGTAAAAATTATGGATTTCGGTTTTGACGAATCGATACATGATTTCGGTGTCATAGCGAAAGCGATTGAAGAATTCCGGCCGAAAATGATTACGATGGTGCAAAGCGAAACTCCCAGCGGTACGATCAATCCCGTCAAAGAGATCGGCGAGTTGAAAGTAAAATACGAAGTTCCCCTGTTGTACGTAGATGCCGTGTCGGGTTTGGGAGGAAGTGTGGTGAAAACCGACGAATGGCATATCGATTTATGCCTGGGAGCTTCTCAAAAATGTATTTCCGCTCCGGCCAATATGTCTTTTTTATCCGTGAGCGATAAAGCCTGGGAAATTGCGGAGGATACCGCTTATGTAGGCTATGACGCTCTTCTTCCTTTTCGTTATGCTGTCAGAAACCGTTATTTTCCCTATACTCCTTATTGGCAGGGGACCGCTCAGTTGCACCGTGCCTGCGCATTGATTCTGGAAGAGGGATTATCCAGGGCGATAGCCCGGCATGAAAAGGTGGCCCGTTATTGCCGGGAACGTTGCCTGCGGATGGGTCTCAAGCTTTATCCCGTGGCGGATGCTCTTTTGTCTCCCACGGTGACCGCTTTGTACGTTCCTTCGAAAATGAGCTGGAAAAAGCTGGATTCCCGTTTGCGGGAAGAAGGTGTGGTCGTAGGAGGAAATTACGGTTGTCTGGCCGGTAAGGTCTTCCGCATCGGGCATATGGGGTCCCAGGCCAATCTGAACCTGGTGAAGGAAGCGATGGACATCCTGGAGCAGGTCCTGGTGCGTTCCTGACGAATTTGTGGGGGTAGACCTTTGCGTGTAACTACCGTGACGATTTTAACGATATAAGTATGCTTGAATGGCTGGAAGCACATCAATTGCCTTGCTGGTTCAGAAGCGTTACCGGAATGGAGTGTCCGGGTTGCGGATTCCAGCGGGCCCTGTTGTTGCTGTTGAAAGGAGAAATAAAAGCTTCTTTCCTGGCTTATCCGGCTTTGATTCCTTTGTTGTTCTTTTTGCTGATGGCCCTGTTGAAAATGAGCGGTAGGAAAAAAATAAAGGGAGCATGGATAAAAAGTACGGGATTTGCTTGCTTGGCAATAATATTAGTTTCATATTTGCTTAAGTTAATTGTTAAAGCATGATTAAAAATATTGGCAAATCTGAAATGCAGTTCAGGATGGATTAAAATGTAGAATTAATACGATAAATGTATGGAAATAATGAATCAGAATAAGAAAGAGTTACCGAACGCTACATTGGTATTGGTGTTGGGTATACTCTCCCTGGTTTTTTGCTGGTGTTACGGAATCGTCGGCTTGATACTGGGGATTATTGCGGTTGTTATCGGCGGAAGTTCCCGAAGGATTTACCTGGCTTCTCCGGAGGAGTATACGGAAGCTTCTTTTAAGAATGTAAATGCCGGCAGGATTTGCGGTATTATTGCCATTTGCTTATCCGTCCTTGTGTTTATATTTGTGTTGCTGATCCTTTTCGGCGCTTTGGCTATCGGATTGGGAGCAGCGTCTTGTGGTTTCTAAAAGTAGTTTGAAATTATGAATTACAGGTTTGAAATAAGTTTACCGAACAGTTCGGATTTTCGGTGTGAAATTGCGATCAGCGGAGAGCAGACATTTCAAGAGTTTCATGATAAAATTATAGAAGTACTGGGGTACGATAGTTCTCAAATGGCTTCTTTTTATACGTTGGATAAATTGGGCAACCGGGTCAAAGAAATCGCCCTGATGGACATGTCCGCCGACGATGAAGAGAATACCACTTTGGTAATGGACGCTACCCGTATCGGGGATGTTATCAACGCCAGTTGCATAGAATTGGAATACGTGTATGATTTTTTCAATAACAAGTATTTCAAAGTGGATTATGCGGGAGAATACATAGCGGATTCTGCCGATATCCTGCCGGTATGCTTGTATTGCGACGGAGATATTCCGGAACAGATGAGTTACGAGGGAGAGGATAAGTGGGAGTTTGAAAAGTCGGACGAAGATTATGACGATAGTTTTATGGAAGAATTTTCGAACGATTATACCGATGCCGAGGATTATGCAGAGGAGGAAGAAGGCTTCGACGACGGGGACGATTTTGGCGGAGGCCGTGCAAAATACGACGACCGCTATGAAAGTATAGATGACTATATCGATAAGTTGTAACTAGGGCCGTGAAAGGATACCGGCAGGTTGAAAATAAACCTTTCGGCAAGACAGCATACATGGCATATGGAGAAAACATTGATCGTATTGCTCGGGCCTACCGGCGTGGGGAAAACCGACCTGAGCATTGAAATAGCCCGTTATTTCGATACGTCTATCGTATCTTGCGATTCGCGTCAGATCTACCGGGAAATGAATATAGGGACTGCCGTTCCTTCGGAGGAACAATTGAAGGCAGTCCCTCATTTTTTTATCCATGCTTTATCCGTACGGGACTATTACAATTCCTGGCAATTCGAACAACAGGCTCTGGAGCGGATCAACGACTTGCACCGGACCCGGCCGGTGGTGCTTCTGGTAGGAGGGTCCATGATGTATATCGATGCGGTCTGTAAAGGAATAGACGATATTCCGACGATTGCTCCGGAACTCCGGTCGGAACTGATGGAGAAATACCGGCAAGAGGGTATCGGACCCATCCGGGATTTACTGAAACAACTGGATCCTGAATTTTACGGAATCGTGGATTTAAATAATGCCAAACGGGTTTTGCATGCCGTAGAAGTGTGTCTGATGTCCGGTAAGCCTTATTCTTCGCTACGGACCAATACCGCTAAGGACCGGGGATTCCGGATTTTAAAGGTAGGGCTGACGCGGGAGAAAGCAGAACTGTACGAACGAATCGACCGCAGAGTGGACCAGATGCTGGAAGCCGGATTGGAGGCAGAAGCCCGGATGTTGTACCCCCTTAAAGCTTTGAATCCTTTGAATACGGTAGGATATAAGGAATTTTTCGAATTTTTCGAAGGGAAAACCGATTATGCGGAAACCGTCCGGCTGATCAAACGCAATTCCCGGCGTTATGCCAAAAAACAAATGTCCTGGTTTCGGCGAGACCCTGAAATTTCCTGGTTCCATCCGGAACAGAAAAAGGAAATCTGGTGGCATCTTACCGAAAAACTCGGTTTGGAGCGGGAACTTATTCGGTAATAAAATTTTTGGACCGTTCCTCCCGGGAAATTTTCGAAGGCAGGGTTAGGATCAGCAGAGAACCTAAAAGGATGATACCTCCCAGCAAAAAATCTTTTACATTCAAATCGGGTTTCATGACCGCATAGGAGAAGGATGCCAGAATTTCAAGCCCGTAGGCCAGGGCAGGCTGGAATACCCGGAAAGCCATGAAGGTCTCCGATTTAGTCCATTTCAGGGCAGCATAGAAGAAATATACCGAAGCGGCATTCAGAAAAAAACCTGCCGTACAGCCGATAATAACGGTGGGGGGATTCAGTATTTCCGTCATCCCGGGCAAGACTCTCAGGACAGCGAAAAGCGAGGGCAGATTTTCTCCGAACAGGAATTTGATTCCTGCAATCAGGAAGAGGAAGACCAGAAGTATCAATCCCCCTATAAACATGGTGTAACCGGATATCCCGCATTTTTGACGCACGGTAGTGGCCGGATTTTTCACGGTGGTTTCCTCCACCACAATCGAACGGATGCAACTGGCTGTGGCGCCTATGAGCAGCAAGAGAGCTGTAGGGGTACGGACCGGCTGGGGAAGGGAATAAATAAATAGAATAAATCCGCTGAGAATTAAGAAAATACCCAGGTATTCCGATTTGTGCGGAAGCCTGCGGAAGAATAAATATGCCAGTATATACGTAATGACTACTTCGATGTTTATCAGTAAACTGGTCTCCGTCGTACTGATGTAAAGATAGGTGGAGATCATGAAAAAACTTTTGGTCATTTGCATGGTCGTATACAGCCAGGAATACCGGACCCCGCTTCTCCAGTTTCCGGGCGGTACGGCTTGGCGGATGATTAAAAGTGCTACTCCACCTGAAAAAATCAGGAAAGAAGTAAAGACGATAACGTTCATATTGAATTTTAATACGCAATACCGGTTGACTACACCGAGAAGTGCCCAGGTTACTACCGTACCTAAAGCGAAGAGGGACCCTTTCATACGTATGATAATTTATTCGGCACCATTGCGCCTTTCCCCGGATCAAAGCTACGAAAAACGGAAAGAGGGGAGAGGACCGAAGAAAACGGATGGGAGATGTTTCCGCTGTTACCGGAAATAGCGGGAAGATAGTTGTCCCGTTCGGTTCTGTTTTGCCATCGTTCCATGAACTGTATTACGCAAAAAAGAAAGAGGAGTTACATACACGCAGTGGAAGTATGGGGAACACAGGAACTACCGCCTTTCGGACGTTTAAGCGGCAGGGCGAAAATACATTCTCATTTTTTACGACGACTCTACATTGTATCCATTTTATATTCAATATATTATAAAAAGAGGTTACAATTCGATTTCCGGGAATTCTTATCGGCCTTTTTCAGGATTATAGTAGTTTTGTAAAAATTTATGTTTTTAATTATCAAATAGTTATGGTAAAGATTACACTTATTATTTTAGGACTTGCGGTAGGGTTCCGGCTATGCGCCTCTGTACACGAACCGTTTCGCCGGAATGAGTTTCGGTTGGGAATAGGAATTTTACCTCTGCTGGGGAGAAACGATGCTTTCGAAGTCCGGGAATCCGTTTTGGATCTGAAGGATCGGAATCTGAGGGGAGATTTATATATGGCGGGAAATTTTTTCGGAAGTTACGCCTATCAATTTACCCGTTGGCTGCAAACGGGTGTTTCGGTTTCTTACACCCGCTATTGGAGGAGCAAACCGGGGGGACAGGAGAGTGAAACTTATGCCACTCTTATTCCTTCTGTCCGGTTTTTGTGGCTGAACCGGGAGGTGGTAAGGTTGTATTCCGGATTCGGTATAGGAGTCAATTGGGCTTGTGAAAAAGACAGTAGTCTTTCCCGGAAAGATCATTCGGTTTTGCCGGGCGGACAATGTACTTTTATCGGAATATGTGTAGGAAAGAAATTATTCGGATTTTCGGAATGGGGCATAGGAAATTTGGGAATTCTGTCTTCCGGAATCGGTTATCGTTTTTAAGGGTGTATGGTTATGAAAGGGAAAAGATGTTATTTGGGATCGCTTATATGGATATGGATCGCTTCTTCCTGTGTATGGGAAAAAGCGGATGAATACAATTGGCGGAATAATGCCGGTAAACAGGCATTCGATTATGTAGAGAGTCAGGTCTCCTTAGGTATATGGTATTACGACATGGCTTTGAAGTTAAACGCTTATCTTTCTGTACCTCCGGAACACCGCCCTCAGGCGGAGGATTTTTATTTCCCGGAATATAAAATACGGCCGGGCGAAGAGAATGAGTGGCTGGGTATACGGGATGAGCAGATTGTATTTAAGATTAGGACGGACGGGCGGTCTCTGCATGCCGCGAAGGCGTTGTGGAAAGTTTGCAGATACGAAGGAGAGGCCCGGGGAGAGATGAGAATCGAAAGTCAAGGGGCAGGAAAGTGGGAGATTAAAACCGGGGAATTGAATACCGGTCCTTGGGTGTCGATGTTTATTTTGGAAATAGAAAATGCCGGGGAAGGTATACCCGAAAGTTTTCTGTCCGGTCATTTTTTGGTAACCGGCTCCGGGAAAAGCATAACGCAGTGGGGGGAGAAAATAAAAATGGATTTTGAAACGGTCGGTTCTATGAGACATCTTCCGGGAAGTAGATATATTTTCAACGAAGGTATCTGGGATATCCGGGCCTGGAATCCGGAAGAACGGATAGAGGCTGTCATCCGGGGAGAACTGACGATTTTGCCGGGAGATAAACGTTCCCTGCGTATCGTTTACAAGGGGAGGGAATATTTTTACTCGTATGACTTGTATTCGGTCCCTTGAAAAGAAAAGTTTTCTGTATAAAATTGTCCCCGGAATGCCAGGACATTCCGGGGACAATGGGGGGGTAACTAAAGAAATCCGGTAAAGGTTATTTGCCGGATTTTATTTCGGTTAATGGGACCATTCAGCGAAAAAATCATTTCCTTTATCGTCGACGATGATGAAGGCAGGGAAGTTTTCCACACGGATTTTGCGTACGGCTTCCATACCCAATTCTTCAAAGTCCACTACTTCTACGGATTTTATGCTGTTTTTAGCCAGTATAGCGGCCGGACCTCCGATGGAACCGAGGTAGAATCCGCCGTGTTTCTTACAAGCATCGGTTACGGCCTGGGAGCGGTTACCTTTGGCTACCATAATCATACTGCCGCCATGATCCTGGAACAGGTCTACATAAGGATCCATACGGCCCGCTGTGGTAGGGCCGAAGCTTCCGGAAGGCATCCCTTGCGGAGTTTTGGCAGGACCGGCATAATAAACCGGGTGATTTTTAAAATAGTCAGGCATCGGTTTGCCTTCGTCCAGCATTTGTTTAATGCGGGCATGGGCGATATCACGGGCGACGATCAGGGTACCGGATAAATTCAGGCGGGTTTTCACCGGATATTTGGTGAGTTCTTTTAAAACGTCAGCCATCGGTTGGTCCAGATCGATGTTTACAGCCGGAGCCAGAGCCGGACTTTCAGCCGGTAAGAAACGGGCCGGATTTTTTTCGAGTTGTTCAAGGAAAATGCCGTCTTCCGTTATTTTGGCTTTGATGTTCCGGTCGGCACTACAACTCACGCCGATACCTACGGGACAGGAAGCGGCATGCCGCGGTAAACGGATTACCCGGACATCGTGAACCCAATATTTTCCTCCGAACTGTGCCCCTATGCCTTTGTTCTGACAGATTTGCTGAATTTTAGCTTCCCATTCCAGATCCCGGAACGCCCGTCCGCCTTCGTTGCCGGAAGTCGGGAGATGATCGTAATATCCCGCAGAAGCTTTTTTGACGGTAGCCAGACAGGCTTCAGCGGATGTTCCTCCGATAACTACAGCTAAATGGTAAGGAGGACAGGCGGAAGTTCCCAGATCCAGAACTTTCTGTTCGATAAAACGGGTCAGTGTCTCTTCGTTCAAAAGAGCTTTGGTTTGCTGATACAGGAATGTTTTATTGGCCGATCCGCCTCCTTTGGTGATGAATAAAAATTCGTATTTATTCCCCTGGGTGGCGTAAATATCTATTTGGGCCGGCAGGTTGGTGCCTGTGTTCTTCTCTTCGGTCATGGTAAAGGGAACTACCTGAGAATAACGCAGATTACGATCCCGGTATGTTTCAAATACCCCTTTGCTGATCGCTTCAGCATCGTTGCATCCGGTCCATACGTTTTCTCCCTTTTTACCGATGCATATAGCCGTGCCTGTATCCTGGCAAGTAGGAAGCTGGCCTTCAGCGGAGACCACCTGATTCAGCAACATCGTATGGGCAACGAACTTATCATTGTCGCTGGCTTCCGGATCTTTTAAAATATCCGCCAGTTTTTGCAGATGAGAAGCCCTGAGGAAAAAAGATACGTCGGCGTATGCTTCCCGGGCCAGAAGTTCCAGTCCTTCTTTTTCTACTTTCAATATTTTACGTCCTTCACATTCGATTGTCTTTACGTAATCCTTGGTTAAAAGACGATACTCTGTCGTGTCCCTTTCAATCGGAAACGGTTCCTGATATTTAAATTCTGCCATGATAGAATGGATTAATAAGGTTATATTTGTGTTGTTTTTCGATCCACGTTTATTTCGGCAACGAAATTAAGATTAATAAGTGAAAATGTCTAGCGTTTTTAAAGAAAAATTTCTGTAATTTCGAAGGTTGGTTCCGCAGATAGGTAGCCGGGCCTGCCCCAAGGTAATCCGTGGAAGTGAAAAAAGAATTTAATGATCCGGTTGAAGGAGATCCTTATGAGTAGTGAAGTGATTTTTTTTATAATGGTCGTTTTTCTCTGTGCGGAATTTATGACAGAGAGAATACTGGAAGGTTTGAATAGGCAAGCCATGGCGCCGGACTTGCCTGCAGTTTTGAAAGGAATATATGAGGAAAAGGAATACCGGCGTTTTCAACGGTATAAAAAAGAGGGAAACCGTCTCGATTTTTTCCGTTCGCTGTTTTCTTTTACGATAATGATCGTTTTTCTGATCGCCGGTGGATTCGGCTGGTATAACGGATGGATCGTGGGCCTGACGGATAGTTTGTTGTGGCAGACGTTAGGGTTTGTAGGGGGATTATCTCTGGTTTCTTTTCTGCTGGAAATACCTTTCGATATGTATGCGACTTTCCGGATAGAGGAAAAATACGGTTTTAACCGGATGACCCCCAAGACATATGTGACCGATACTTTGAAGGAGTTGCTGATTTCCACCTTGATCGGAGGAGTGATTTTAAGCGTAGTCGTCGGTTTTTATCTGTGGACGGGCCGTTGGTTTTGGATATATGGCTGGATCTTAATCACGCTGTTCTCCGTAGGTATGGTGATGTTTTATTCCCGTTTGATCGTGCCTTTGTTCAACAAACAGGTTCCGCTGGAAGCGGGGAGTTTACGGGATAAAATAGAGGCTTTCGTTCTCAAGGCCGGCTTCCGTCCCGATCGGATTTATGTGATGGACGGTTCGAAACGTACGACTAAGGCGAATGCTTATTTTACCGGTTTAGGACCTAAAAAGAGAATTGTTTTGTACGATACGCTGCTCCAAGAATTGACGGAAGAAGAGATTGTAGCTGTGCTGGCGCATGAAGCCGGACATGCTAAAAAACGGCACACTCTGCAAATGCTGGGAATTTCGGCCGTTCAGACGGGACTGATGTTATGGCTGTTTTCCTTGCTGGTGAATCAGCCTGCGCTTTCTCAGGCTTTGGGGGCCGACCGGGCTTATTTTCAATTGGGACTGATTGCTTTTACTTTATTATACAGTCCTGTAAATGTGATGCTGGGTTTGGCGGTAAATGCCTGGTCGCGGAAAAACGAGTATGAGGCGGATGCCTATGTCGCTTCTTATGCTCAGGGAGAGTTTCTGATCTCCGGACTGAAAAAAATATCGGTAAAGGCATTGAGTAATTTAACGCCTCATCCCGCTTACGAATTCGTTTATTATTCGCATCCTTCCTTATTGAAAAGGATAAAAGCAATTCGAAAAAAAGAATATTAAACAACCAGGATTATGAATGCAATTATTATTACCGTCGGGGATGAAATTTTACTGGGTCAGATTCTGGACACCAATTCCAGATTTATATCCGCTCAGTTAACCCGGGTGGGAATCGAAGTGAAGCAAATGCTGACGGTTCCCGATAAAAAAGAAGCCATAGCAACCGCCGTGGATGATGCGATGAAGCGGGCCGAACTGGTATTGGTGACCGGTGGACTCGGTCCTACGAAAGACGATATAACTAAAAAAGTTCTGGCGGACTACTTCGGTTCGCATCTGGAGTTGAACGTGGAAGCAATGGAGTGGCTGAGCGAACTGTTGAGAGGCAGAGGGATTGCTCTGAACGAAAACAATAGAAGCCAGGCTATTTTACCGGATCGTTGCCGTATCCTGCGTAATTTCAAAGGAACGGCTCCGGGGATGTGGTTCGAGAAAGAAGGCAAATCTCTGGTTTCATTGCCCGGAGTTCCCTTTGAAATGGAACATTTGATGGAAACTTACGTCATTCCGGATTTGAAAAAGAAATATCCTCGTTTACAATTGGAATACCGCATGCTGAACGTCTATCACGTCCCCGAATCGGAATTGGCGGAAAGGCTGGAAGGTTGGGAAAATACACTTCCCGAAGGCATCGGACTCGCTTATCTGCCTTCTCCGGGATTGGTCAAACTCCGGCTTACAGCTAAAGGGGAGGCCGTAACCCGGCTGGAAGACGACTACCGGGCCTTGAAGGAGAATTTGCAAGGCCTGCATTTTACCGAGGGGGAAGGAGAAAATCTGGAAAAGCAATTCGGGGATATATTCCGGCAAAAACACCTCACCATTGCTACTGCCGAAAGTTGTACGGGCGGATATATCGCTCATTTAATCACTTCCGTAGCGGGAAGTTCTGATTATTTCAAAGGCGGAGTGGTGGCCTATTCCAATGATACGAAGATAAATGTATTGAGTGTAAAGGGGGAGGATATCGAAAAATACGGAGCCGTGAGTGAGGAGGTCGTCAAGCAGATGGCCGAAGGAGCCAGGCGGAAGCTGGGGACTGATTACGCCGTTTCTACTTCCGGAATAGCAGGGCCTGGAGGAGGAAGCCCGGAGAAACCGGTGGGAACGGTTTGGATCGGTGTAGCAGGTCCTTCGGAAATCATCGCCCGAAAGTTCGTGTTTTCCTTTACGCGGGAACGTAACATAGCCAAAGCCGCTCTTCAAGCATTGGAACTGGTAGTGGAAATGCTGAAAAGGCCGGGAAAAAGCTGACTTTTTTATCGATGACTTTTTGTCAGTGTCACTCGTGTGGCATAACTATTGCCTGTAGGAAATCGTAAATGGAAAAAATAAATTGAATAACTAAAAAATATAAAGCTATGACAACAGGCAAAATTGGTGTTTCTACGAAAGATTTATTTCCGATAATTAAGAAATTTCTGTATTCCGATCACGATATTTTTTTGAGAGAAATCGTGTCTAATGCCGTGGATGCTACTCAAAAGCTGAAAGTACTGGCTTCCTCCGGAGAGTTTAAAGGAGAATTGGGCGACTTGAAAATCCGGGTAAAAGCTGACAAAGAGGCAGGAACCTTGACGGTTTCCGACCGGGGTGTCGGCATGACGCGGGAAGAAGTGGAAAAATACATCAACCAAATCGCTTTTTCAGGAGCAGAAGAATTCCTGGAAAAACACAAGGACGATGCGGCTTCTATTATCGGTCATTTCGGACTCGGTTTTTATTCGGCTTTTATGGTCAGCGACAAGGTGGAAATCGTGACCAAATCTTATCAGGAAGGAGCGCAGGCCGTGAAATGGTCTTGTAGCGGCGATCCCGAATATACCCTGGAAGATACGGAAAGGGAGGAAAGAGGAACGGATATTATTATGTATATCCATGCTGACGACAAAGATTTCCTGGAAGACAACAAGATTGCCGAATTACTGAATAAATACTGCAAATTCCTGCCGATCGAGATCGTGTTCGGGAAAAAGAAAGAATGGAAAGACGGTAAACAGGTAGAAACGGAAGAAGATCAGGTTATCAACGATATCAATCCGGCCTGGACCCGTAAACCCTCCGATCTGAATGAAGAGGATTATCTGAAATTTTACCATCAATTATACCCGATGGCAGAAGATCCCTTGTTTCATATCCACCTGAATGTGGATTATCCCTTTAATCTGACCGGTATTCTGTATTTCCCCAAAATCAATAATAAATTTGAAATCCAGAAAAATAAAATTCAGTTGTACAGCAATCAGGTGTATGTCACGGACTCGGTAGAGGGGATCGTACCCGAATACCTGACCTTATTGCACGGAGTGATCGATTCGCCGGATATTCCGTTGAATGTATCGCGTTCCTATCTACAGAGCGACCGGAATGTAAAGAAAATTTCCAATCACATTACCAAAAAGGTGGCCGATAGCCTGAGCGATATTTTCAAAAACAAACGGGAAGAATATGAGAAAAAATGGGATGATCTGAAAATTTTTATCCAGTACGGTATTTTAACAGACGAAAAGTTTGCCGAAAGGGCTACTCCGATTTTCCTGTTGAAGAATACGGAAGGAAAATATTTTACGCTGGAAGAATACGATAATTTGATTAAAACCAATCAAACCGATAAGGATAATAATATCGTCTGCCTCTACGCTACCGATACGGCCGAACAGTATACGTATATTGAAACGGCCCGGGCGAAAGGATACGATGTGCTCTTGATGGACGGACAACTGGACACTCATTTTATCAATCATCTGGAACAAAAAAATAACGATCACAAGTATTTACGCGTGGATTCCGACGTGATCGATAAATTGATTCAGAAAGCCGATGCCCGCCGTAGCGATTTAAGTGAGGGAGAACAGGAAGAATTACGGCCGGTGTTCAGCTCTCAGTTACCGAAAGATAACGGTATGTTTTTTGTAAATTTCGAAGCGCTGGGAGAAGATAGCGATCCGGTAGTGGTAACCCGTTCGGAATTTATGCGGCGAATGAAAGAAATGGCCGCCATGAATCCGGGCATGGGCTTTTACGGCGCGATGGGAGATCAGTATACCCTGGTGGTGAATACGGATCACCGGCTGGTTAAATCGGTTCTCGAGGATGAAAAGCAGGAAATGAACGCCAAGCTGGAACCGATTGATTTCGAAATAAAAGAACTGGAAGGGAAAAAGACTGAATTGTCCGAGTTGAATAAAGGAAAAAAAGAGGAAGAAATTCCTCAGGTCGACAAGGACCGCTTGAAAGAATACGATGAAAAAGTGCGGGATATGAAAAAGCAGAAAGAAAGCTTGTTGGAAGAATACGGGAAAAGCAATAAGATCGTCGGACAACTGATCGATCTGGCTTTGCTGGCGAATGGTCTTCTGAAAGGTGAAGCCTTAAACCGGTTTGTGAAACGAAGCGTAGATTTGATTCAATAGTATTCCTGCTTCAAAAGCGGAGTTTTATGGTCCGGAGCGCCGGACAAGGATACTGGATAGCCGTCTGAAAATGATTCGGGCGGCTATTTTATTTGGAAAGTTTTTGAAGAAAGTGATCCGATACTAACGAAAATTGATTACTTTCGTTAAATCAATTTTAAACGTTTATATCTGTTTTGAAAATGAAAATAATTTATACTTCTTCCCATTATAAGAACGCCGTTTACCGGGCTGTTTTTTCGATTCTCCTGGGGCTTGCGCTGGTGATCTGGCCGGGAGCCGCTATAAAATACGTTATTATGCTGATCGGCGCCCTCTTTTTAGCTACCGGTTTGATTTCATTTGTGGTTTCATATCGGAACCGGCCTGCCGGGTCTTCGGGTTGGACTTCCTTCAGCGGGATCGGAAGTATTATTCTCGGTCTGTTGTTTTTGTCCATTCCTTCTTCTTTTGCAACCGTATTCATGTTCCTGCTGGGATTCGTACTTTTGGTAGCCGCTATCGGCCAGTTGGTTACTTTATCGGCAGCCCGGCAATGGGGATATGTAGCTCCTATCAGTTATTTGTTTCCCGTGTTGATCCTGATTGCGGGCATCGTGATTTTATTCGATCCTTTTAAATCGGCGGAAGGAATTTTCATTTTATTCGGTTTGACGGCCATTTTTTACGGAGTGACGGATTTGATTAATCAGTATACCGTAAATCAGCTGAGGAAAAAGAATGAGAAGGAAAATCAGGAAAAACGAATGGACGGCGAAGGAGATATCCAGGATACCGATTATGAAGAGGTGAAATAAAAAACATCCGCATAAAAAACTAACGCCTTAGAAATCCTAAGGCGTTAATTTTTATTCCGAAAATCCGATCTCTGTAAAACAACGGGGAATATGGAAGTTAGGTGCCGGAGTATCTATGGGCTGCCAGGAAAGATAATGAGGCTGGGAGAGAGCGTCTCCGCATTTGTAAGCATTGGCCCGCCCCTGAAGTCCCGTCCATTCCCGGATGGAATGACGGAATAAGGCCCTGGCCGGTATGGCTACGGTTAATTCCCAGTTTTTCGTTTCCCGTTTTTCCTTGAAATTGGCGGACCCCAGAGTGGAAAAACGCCGTATGCTCTGTAAAATGTCCGGAGAGGCATGTATCGTTCCGGCTCCTTCTTTCCGAAATCCCAGCAGAGCTTTGCCGATGCAACTGAATTCGAAATTGTAGTAAGCGGCAGTATCGGGGGTGAAAAAAAATTCTACACAAGAATCCGTCCATACTTTTCCGTTGTCTTCGGTCACCATCGCCATACAGCAGGATTCTTTTACGGAAAAAATAATGAAAAGCTCCGGTCCGTTATGGGCTATGCGGAAGTTTACTTCCGGGGAATACGGATAAGCCGCCGGCCAATTATTGCAGGCCACCGCATAAGCGGGAAGCTCCCTGAGAAGGAGGGAGGTTTCGGCCAAATCTTCTGCGTTCAGCAGAGGGATGCGGGGGATGAGGAACATATTATTTCCGGTATTTTACTATTTCTTCCTGGACGATTTCGCACATTTGGGGGTACTGGGCTTCCATGCTTTGCAGCAATTTATATTGAGCCCGGGCCCGGTTTAGGTTATGAACCTGATTTTTTACCTTGTAATATTTGTCTCCGTCTATGTAATCCATCAGAAAACGAAGCACTTGTTCGTAGGTGATATATTTGGCGGAGAAAGCGAGATAATCGATTTCGGCCGGGTTGAGGAATTGTGCGGTTTCGGAAAGGTATCCCTGCGTATATCCCCGGAAAATATCCAGATTCATGGAAACACGGTCGAGGTTTTCGTCGTCTTCTAAACCGGTATTGGTGTAAGAGCGCATGGCATCCCCGTAATCGTTCAGGCAAGTGCTGCTCAATACGGTATCCAAATCGATGACACAAAGCACATTGCCCTGTTTATCGAACAGGATGTTATTGATTTTTGTATCGTTATGCGTTACCCGGGTCGGAATGGTCCCGTTTTCTACCAGTTCCCAAAAATGAAGCATTTCTTCTTTCCGGCTTTCGATCCATTGGATTTCAGGAAGTACCGTGGCTTTCCGGCCGACGGGGTCTTTGGCCAGCACTTCGTCCCACTGCCGGAAGCGATAGCGGATGTTATGGAAACCGGGTAAAATATCCGCCAACGGTTCTGTGAAATCGGATAGCAAGGCCTGAAATTTGCCGATGCCTTTTCCCCCCTGGTAAGCCAGTTCCGGAGTGTCGGCTTTCTGATAATCGATGGTATCGTTGATGAATATACAGACCGCCCAGTATTCGCCGTCTTTATCCTGATAATATAATTTCCCGTCCAGGGTAGGTATGATGGTCATCGCCTCCCGCATGGGATCTCCTCCGGCTGCTTTGATTTTCTTTTTTAAATGTTCGGTCACACGCTGAATGTTATCCATCATGGCCGGTATATTCTGAAAAATATTTTTGTTTTTGCGTTGTAAAATGTAGTTGGGAGCCGTTGCTTCCGCCGTAGTGATTAATAAAGTGTCGTTTATAAATCCTTCTCCCAGAGGTTTGACGGATAAAATAGTACCTTCGAGTTTGAACTGACTACAGATGTCGTTTAATTTATTTTCCATAATATATTGATAATTATATTGTTATTGCAAAAGAATAACGGGTAGCCTGGCGTTTGCCGGACAGGCCGGCCCCCTAGGCGGTAACTTATTATTTTCAGTATTCCCGGGTAAATCCCGTTTAATATTCGCCGCTTACCGCCTGAAGTAGGAAAAACGCAAACGTTGTCTTTGCCGTATCTTTTTATTTTGGCGGTGTAAAAATAGTAATAATTATAACTTTCTAAAATATTTTACTTTAAAAAAGTAGAAAAATAAAAAAATCTTATAGATTTTCTTCCATAACCTAAGCGTTTGTAATACGTATGAATGGAGTAGAATGTAGAGAAAATGATGATTTCATTAAGTATCTGGGACCGGTTAGGACAATTTTGGAATACTCAGAAGCTGGAAGGGCCCTGGGAGACTCTTTTGCATTTTGCTATTGTAATCGGCGGGGCTTTACTCGTCTTTTTTATTTTACGCAAGTGGCTTTCCGTTCTGGTATGGAAGATTGTCGGAAAGACCAAATCGACCTGGGATGATATTATTTATCAGCAGCGTTTTTTCAACAAGTTATCTTATTTGATTCCTCCTATAGCGGCTTATATTTTATTGGCCGATATCGATTGGAAATATACCTATGTATTAAAGCGGTTGGTGGATATCTGGATGATAGTCGCCTGTATGTTGATTTTGATTGCGCTCCTGAATACGATTAATAAAATTTATGAAAGTTATCCGATTTCCAAAAATCGTCCCATTACGGTATTTATTCAGGTATTGAAAATTTTTATTTACTCGGTGGTATTTATCACCATTATAAGTGTGTTATTGAATAAATCTCCGGAACACCTGATCGTAGGCTTGGGAGCTTTTGCTGCGGTGTTGATGTTGATATTCAAAGATTCGATTTTAGGTTTTGTCGCCGGGGTACAATTGATCGCTAACAATATGGTGCGCATCGGAGACTGGATTGTTATGCCTTCCAACAATGCCAACGGTACGGTTCTGGAAATCAATCTGTACACCGTAAAAGTGCAGAATTGGGATATGACGATTTCCACTATTCCGACTTATCAGTTGGTGTCACAGTCGTTTATCAACTGGAGGGGGATGCAGGAGTCGAACGGACGCAGAATCGAGCGATATGTATACATAGACATCAGTACGGTGCATTTTTTGACGAAGGAGGAAATCGAGGTGTTGAGAAATTCTACTTTTTTGAAAGAGTATATGGATAAAATGTTAAAACGGTTGTCGGAATACAACAAAGATAAGGAGACGGTGGTTGATGAGCAGGGATTGACCAATCTGGGAATATTCAGGCAATACATGGAAGAGTGGCTGGAAGCGAATCCCGATATCAATAACGATATGACCCATATGGTAAGGCAATTGCAACCGACACCTACCGGTGTTCCGCTGGAGATCTATTGTTTCTCTTTGAAACAGGAATGGATCGCTTATGAAAAAGTACAGTCCGATGTATTCGATCACTTGTTCGCCGTTCTTCCCTATTTCAATTTGAAGGTATTTCAGTATCCGACCGATAGTTTTGTTCCTCCGCCGAATCAACATTAACGTTCTAAATATTTTTCCTTTTCGAATAGTTATACTAATTTTGAAGGCTAAAACAGACAGGTATGGCGAAAGAAAAGGTAAGGTGGTGGGGGCGGCTTAAATACAAATATAAACTTTCGGTATTTAACGAAACCTCTTACGAAGAAATCTTCAGTATGCGGTTGTCACAATTGCATGTGTTGACGGCTTTGAGTGTATTGAGTGTAATATTGATAACTTTGACTATTTTATTGATTGCTTTCACCGGTTTGAAGGAATTTATCCCGGGCTATCCGGATGGAAATATGCGCCGGATGATTGCGGAAAATGCTTAGCGGACGGATTCTCTCGAAATGGAGCTGGCTAAACGGGAACGTATTTTAAAATCATTGCAAAGTGTTTTGAGAGGAGAGGATTACGATCAGGATGAACAAAGAGCGGATAGCGTACGGAATAATTACGATACGATTAAATTCGATATCAGTCCTGAAGAAAACGCGTTCCGCGCGGCGATAGAAGAAAGGGAACGTTTTAATCTTTCGGTGGGCATGAAGAAAGAAATGAACAACGATTATTATCATTTTTTCCCGCCCGTAGAAGGAATCATTACCCGAAGCTTTGATGAAAAAAGCGGACACTTCGGAATAGACCTGGTGGCCAAGGCGCATTCCAATGTTTCCGCTGTGATGGACGGAGTGGTGATTTTTACGGACTGGACGATTAAAACAGGGTATGTCATTCAGATTCAGCATGCCAACAACCTGGTATCTGTGTATAAACATAATTCGACCTTATTGAAAAAACAGGGAGATTATGTCCGGGCCGGAGAAGTGATAGCTGTCGTGGGTAATACCGGAGAGGAAACCACCGGACCGCATCTGCATTTCGAATTATGGCGGGCAGGGAATCCTTTGAATCCTGAAAATTTCATTAAGTTCAAATAAGCGGGGATAAAAAAGTTCATGAAAAGAATAGCAATATTAGGTTCCACCGGTTCGATCGGAACACAAACACTGCAAGTTATCGAGGCCCATCCGGATTTATTCTGTGCGGAAGTGCTGACAGCCCAGGAAAATGTAGAGTTACTCATCGCTCAGGCGTTGAAGTTCAAGCCCAATATGGTGGTTATCGGAAACGAAGCGAAATATCCTTTACTGGTGGATGCCTTAAAGCAAGAGGATATCAAGGTATATGCGGGAAAAGATGCCTTGGCTCAGGTGGTCACGGCCGGTACGGTGGATGTGGTCGTAACGGCTACAGTCGGGTATAGCGGACTCCTGCCTACGGTGAACGCGATCAAGGCCGGTAAGACGATCGCCTTAGCCAATAAAGAAACCTTAGTCGTGGCCGGCGAATTGATTACCGATCTGGCACTTCGTTTCCAAAGCCCTATTTTACCGGTCGACTCGGAACATTCGGCTATTTTTCAATGTTTGAGCGGAGAGGGAGACAATCCGGTGGAGAAGCTGATCCTCACCGCTTCCGGCGGGCCTTTCCGGGGAAAAGATTACGATTACCTGAAGCAGGTCACCCCTCGTCAGGCGCTTCAACATCCGACCTGGAATATGGGTGCTAAAGTGACGATTGATTCGGCTTCTTTGATGAATAAAGGTTTTGAAGTAATGGAAGCGAAATGGCTTTTCGGGGTCAAGCTTTCCCAGATAGAGGTAGTGGTTCATCCCCAATCGATTGTCCATTCGATGGTACAGTTCGCGGACGGTAGCATTAAAGCCCAGTTGGGAGTTCAGGATATGCGGTTGCCCATTCAATATGCACTGACCTATCCCGATCGGGTGCGGTCGGATTTCGGAAGGGTGGATTTTAAATCCTGGGCTGTTTTAAATTTTGAAGAGCCGGATCGTCAATCGTTCCGGAATCTGGATTTGGCTTATCGGGCGCTGTTGAAGGGAGGAAATACTCCCTGTGTACTGAACGCTGCCAATGAAATCGCCGTAAAAGCTTTTCTGGACGGCCGGATTTCCTTTACCGGGATGTCCGATCTGATCGAGAAGACCCTGGAAAAAGCACCTTTTGTGGATCGCCCGGTATTGGAAGATTATGTGGAAACCGATAGAGTGGCGCGTATAATAGCTGAAAACTTTTTGAAAGAGTCCCGCTAAGAAGGGGTTGATAACAGGTTAAATTAAAAGTAATATGGATATATTTATAAAAGTCATACAACTGGTTTTAAGTCTTTCTATTCTGGTTCTGTTTCACGAATTCGGACATTTCTTGTTTGCTAAGTTATTCAAGGCCCGGGTGGAAAAATTTTATATGTTTTTTAATCCCTGGTTTTCTTTGTTTAAATTTAAAAAAGGAGAAACGGAATACGGGATGGGCTGGTTGCCTTTGGGCGGTTATGTAAAGATTGCGGGAATGATAGATGAGTCTATGGATACGGAACAAATGAAGAAACCTGCCCAACCCTGGGAGTTCCGTTCTAAACCGGCCTGGCAGCGCTTATTGATTATGCTGGGAGGGGTGATGGTGAATGTGGTGCTGGCTTTCCTGATTTTTATCCTGACTTTATATACCTGGGGAGAAACGTATTTACCCGCGGAGAATGTGAAGAACGGAGTGGTATGTGACGCGGTTTTTGCTCCTATCGGGATGAAAAACGGAGATATTGTAGTTTCTCTGGACAGTGTAAAAGTGGAAAAATTCACCGATATCATCCCGGATATGCTGTTGAATAATCCCAAGACGATTCAGGTGGTACGGGACGGAAAAACGATGAATCTCCGCATACCTGATACTTTTGTCGCAGACCTTTTGGCCGTTTCTTCCAAGAATTTTAAAGCCCGTAGTTTTCTGGTGCCCCGGCAGCTGATGGACAGTATATTTGTGGGAGATTTCGCAGATTATTCTCCGGCATACGATGCCGGAATCCGCAAAGGGGATAAAATTATTGCTGTAAACGGGAAAAAATTCACCTATTACGATGAATTGACGGATTTACTGAAATCGGAAGAAGGAAGAAAAGTGAATGCCCGGGTGCTGAGGGGGAAAGATACCCTGGATATCGGTTTCGACCTGACTAGCGATGGGAAAATGGGAATTTATTTCGGTTCGACCGAACGACTGGAATTCGCTACGCGGGAATATTCGTTTTGGGAGGCTATTCCTGCCGGACTGAAGAAGGGAGCTGAAACCCTGACTTCTTATCTTAAACAATTGAAGCTCATATTTTCTCCTCAGGTGGAGGCTTATAAATCGGTGGGAGGAGTGTTAATGATCGGCAGTGTGTTTCCCGGAGTTTGGGATTGGCAGATCTTCTGGGAGCTGACGGCATTTATTTCTATTATGCTGGCGGTAGTGAACGTTTTGCCGATTCCGGCTTTGGATGGCGGGCATGCTTTGTTTATCGTTTACGAAATGATCACGCGCCGGAAGCCCAGCGAAAAGTTTATGGAATATGCGCAATTGACCGGTATGGCTATTTTACTGGGACTTTTTGTGTTGGCCAATGTAAATGATATTGTGCGGTTTTTCGGATAAATGAGAATTAAAATATAGAGAGAAAGATGAACGAAAAGGTGAAACAGTTCCGGGAATACCGGGAGAAGATGAATGAAAAGATTCTGGCTGCCGATAATAAAGTAATCAAACGGATTTACAACATAGATACGAACACCTACCTGGACGGGGCCTTATCGGCCCGGGTGAAAGAAATGCTGGGATTGGCTACTTCCATGGTATTGCGTTGCGACGATTGCATCAAATATCATTTGGAAAAATGCCATGAACTGGGCGTAACGACCGAAGAGTTGTTTGAAGTATTTTCCGTAGCCAATCTGGTGGGAGGTACGATTGTCATTCCCCACACCCGCAGAGCCGTAGAGTATTGGGAAGCTTTACAGGAAGAGGAAAATGAAAAATAAACTGGTTTTTCTGTTTTTATTGGTTTCTTCTTTTGCTTGTGCACAGGAGGAAAAAATCGGTTGGCTGACGTTGAGCGAGGCGGAGAAAAAATGTGGGGAATCTTCCCGCCCGTATCTGATCGATTTCTATCTGCCGGGGGACGCATCCTGTGAGCGAATGCAACAAATTACGTATGTGGATCCGGTAGTCATTTCTTTTGTCAACCATTATTTTTATCCCGTGAGAATAAATGCTGAATCGGCAGATACTCTGTTTTTCCGGGGAAAAATTTATCCTCCTTTGAAAAAAAACGGCCGTACGGTTTGCGGGTTGATGAGCGAATTACTGAAAGGGCAACCGGTTTATCCGGCGACGGCTTTTCTATACGATAAAGAGCATATCGACCTTGTAGTGCCCGGTTTTTTAGAGGTAGCGAAAATGGAAGCTTTCCTCATTTATTTTGCAGAAAATGTTTATTCCACAACACCCGTACCGGTATTTGTAAATGACTTTGAGCAGGCTTTTCACCGGACGATGGCGTCTGCTTCGGAGAGAAAAGCAGGTTTCCCGTGGGTGCCGTTCGGACAGTTGGAAAATTTGAGAAAAAATAAAAGCAAAAAGATATTGCTTTATCTGACGGCCCCCTGGAATAATTCTGCTAAAATTATGGAGAAAGTCGTATTTAACGATTCTGTTTTTTCCGCTTTGGCCGGTAAATATTTTTATTGTCTCCGTCTGGACGTGCAGTCACAGGATACCATTCCTTTTTTAAAACATCGTTTTATTAATGCAGGAAAGGAAAACAATCATTTGCACCAACTGGCCATCGCTCTGAGTGATAAGATTATACGGGTGCCGAGTATCTATATATTCGATGAACAGGGGAAACTGATGGAACATTTGTATTTTTACCTGGATCGGGAAAGAGGAGCCATGGTGCTGGACTTTTTAGGAAGTGACCAGTATAAAAGTATGAGTTGGGGAGATTTTGTAGAAGTTAAATCCCGCGAAGTTTTTTGGAACATATGATGAAATTTGTAACGATTCTTTTGTTTTTCTGGTTGCTGTCGGAGGGAGGAAGAGGATACGGACAATCGGCTTGCCGTCTGGTTTTTTATAATGTGGAAAATCTGTTCGATACCGAGAACGATCCCCTGACCTGGGACGATGATTTTACTCCTTTCGGAAAACAACATTGGAATACAGCGAAATATACCGATAAGCTTCTGAAACTGGCAACGGCCATACAGGCGGTGGGTGAAGGCCAGTGGCCGGTGTTGGTAGGTTTGTGTGAGGTGGAAAACCGGAAGGTGCTGTCCGATTTGACGGGTAAAACTTCTCTGGCCGATGCGAATTACTCCATCGTCCATCGGGATTCTCCCGATAAACGGGGTATAGACGTGGCCTTATTATATAAGCCGGAGCGTTTTTACCTTCTCGAAGAAGATTTTCTGCCGGTTGTTCTGGAAGAAGAGGCGGATTTTTCTACCCGGGATATCCTGTATGCCCGGGGAATATTGGATAAGCGGGATACGCTTCACGTCTTTGTCTGTCATTTCCCTTCTATGACCGGAGGGGAAGCGGAGAGTGAATGGAGAAGGGAAAGAGCTGCTTCTGTCGTGAAACGATATGTTCGTTCTATTCAAGCGGCTCAGCCCCGGGCGGCCATTCTGATCATGGGGGATTTGAACGGGAAAGCCGACCGAAAGGCTCAAACGGCCGTCCTGGGCACCCGGGGTTCGGATACCGACGAACCGGTGGATACGGTCTTGTACAATACAGCTTATTATTTGCTGCATAAAGATTACGGAAGTTATAAATACAAGGGTAAATGGCAAACCATAGACCAGATCATAGTATCGGGGGCCTTATTAAACGGCAGGCATGCCTATCGGGCCGTCAAGCGCTCGGTCCCTTTCTCGGCTCCTTTTTTGTTGGAAGAAGATAAGACGTTTTACGGATACAAACCCTTTAGAACCTATCTCGGACCGCGGTACCACGGCGGTTACAGCGATCATTTGCCGGTTTATCTGGATTTAAATCGCACCGAGAGAGCGGAGGATAAGGTTTTAGGTTTTTGAAAAACAGTAAAATAGGGGCATACAAGGAAGTTTTGTTTTATTTTTTTTATTCCGTTTCCAGTAAAAAAGTTATTTTTGCAGCATTAAAATTCATTCAGTTTTATGGACGATTATCATCAACAGTATTAACCGGAGCAAGGGTTTTCTCGTGAACCTTTGTTCCTAAATGTATGGAGGGTCACTTATGAGAAAATTCCTATGGTGCGACCAGGGCTTTTCGGAGAAAAAAGTATGGCAAGCCGATTGCTGGATTTATGTTGAAGAACCTGTCCCCGCAGATGTCAATTACCTCATCGACGATCTGGGAGTCCCCGATTCTTTTTTATCGGATATCGAAGATGCCGACGAACGCCCGCGAATAGAAGACGAAGACGGGTGGACGTTGATTATATTGCGTATCCCTTATCGGAATAAAGGAAACGATATACCTTATATTACCGTGCCCCTGGGCTTTATTATGAAGGAACATTATTTCGTTACGGTATGTCACTACAGTACCGATATGTTGCCGGATTTTATCCGTTATGCCAATCGGAAACGGCTGTGTCTGGAAGGGAACTGGGATTTGCTCTTCCGATTGTTTTTATCTTCTTCCGTCTGGTATCTGAAATACCTGAAACAAATCAACAATCAAAGCCGTTTGGTGGAAATAGAACTGGAGAAGTCCATTCAGAACGAGGAATTGCAACGTTTACTGAAAATAGAGAAGTCACTGGTACTTTTCAATACCTCCATGCGGGGAAACGACAATCTGCTGATTAAGTTGAAAAATCTGAAATCCCAACGAAAATATTTCGACGAAGACCTGGTGGAAGATGTGGAAATCGAACTGCGTCAGGCTTTGGATTCGGCCCGTATTTACAGCGATATTCTCAGCGGAACGATGGATGCCTATGCTTCGGTGATCTCCAATAATCTGAACGTGATTATGAAACGGATGACGTGTATTTCCATCATTTTAATGATTCCTACTTTGATTGCCAGTTTTTATGGGATGAACGTTCCGAATGCCCTGTCGGAGAATACTTTCGGTTTTATCATCATTGCGGCAATTTCCGTTATTTTATCGGCATTCGCTTTTTGGGTGTTAAAAAAACGTCGGTGGTTTTAATTTTTAATATAACATTAACAAAGAGACGATAAACTTTTGTGTTAATTGCAAGTCAAACAGCAGTAGGCTGGAAAACGGAGAAAAGTTTTGTTTTCTCTGTTTTTTATTACCGGGTGATAAATCTAAATAACTGATAAAATATGAGTAAAATTGTAAGGATCGGTTTGATAGCAGTCATTTTGCTTGTGGTGGTCGGTATTATCGTGATACCTCGTTTGGGTTGGTTTTCCGTGAAACCGGAAACGGTAGCTCCTCCCGGAAAGGCCACTAACCGCGGCGCTCTTCCGGTAACGGGAATCGTAGCCGAGTATTCGGTTGCTACCAACGGGATTTCGGCAGTGGGAACTTTGTTGGCGAATGAAGAAGTGGATTTGGTTGCTGAAATTGTCGGCAAAGTCCGTTTTATTTATTTTGAAGAAGGAAGTCAGGTTAAAAAGGGGGATTTATTGTTGAAGGTAGACGATGCCGATTTGCAGGCCCAGTTGAGCCGGGCCGAATTTCAACGGAAATTGTTGAGCGAGAAACTGGAACGTCAACGGATTTTGTTGAAACGGGAATCCATCAGCCGGGAGGCTTTTGACCAGTTACAGACCGATTATAACGTGTTGGAAGCCGATATCGAGTTATTGAAAGTGAAGATCAGCCGGACGGAAATCCGGGCTCCTTTTGACGGAGTGATGGGATTCCGGTATGTCAGCGAAGGAAGCTATGTCCAACCGAGTTCCAAGATTACCAGTATCGTAGATAATTCGGTTTTAAAATATGAATTTTCTATACCGGAAAGGTATGCCGACCGGAATTTGAAAGGTCAGGTGGTTTCTTTCCGTACGACCGGAAACGATAAAGTATATCAGGCGCGGGTGTATGCTGTCGATCCTTTGATCGATGTCAATACCCGGATGATTTTGTTGCGGGCCCGTTTCGAAAACCGGAATGGAGAGCTGATGCCCGGTATGTTTGCCAAGGGAAGCCTTATTACCGGGGGAAAAAACAGGTATATCGGTGTGCCCACAGAAGCAGTGGTTCCCGAAATGGAAGGGAAAAGAATGTGGGTGGTAAAAAACGGAAAAGCGACAAGCGTACCGGTGGAAACTGAAAGCCGGGATGAAAAAAAGGTAGAAGTGGTCTCCGGTATTCAGACCGGAGATACGGTACTGACGGGCGGATTAATGCAACTCCGGGAAGGGATGGCGGTTTCCGTAACCCTCGTTCCCGTTAAATAAATAACGGCTTGTATTAGGTGTAATTTTGCAATACGAAAAAGATGAGTTTATCCTCTACATGTATAAAAAGACCGGTTTTTGCCACGGTCATGAATATTATCCTGATGCTGGTGGGGTGCATCGGGTTGGTGTTTTTGGGGGTAAGGGATTATCCGAGTGTAGATCCTCCGATTATTTCTGTGTCGACAAGTTTCCCCGGGGCGAATGCGGATGTAATTGAAACTCAGATTACGGAGCCTTTGGAAGCCGCTATTAACGGTATCCCCGGTATCCGGTCCCTGACCAGTACCAGCCGTGACGGTCGCAGTTACATTATGGTGGAATTTGAATTGGAGGTGGACCTGGAGACTGCAGCGAACGATGTGCGGGATAAGGTTTCGGGCGCTATGCGTCGCTTGCCCAAGGATGTCGATCCGCCGACCGTGACGAAAGCGGATGCCGATGCTCAGCCGATTTTCGGAGTTTCCCTTCGCAGTGACCGGCGTTCGCTGATCGACCTGAGCCTGTATGCAGAGCAATATTATAAAGAGCGTTTACAGACCATTTCGGGGGTAAGCAGCGTCAGTATTTGGGGAGAAAAACGCTATTCGGTGCGTTTGCGGATGGATCCGGCTTTGCTGGCCGCCTACCGGATTACTCCGATGGATGTGCGGGACGCTGTGAACCGGGAAAACGTGGAGTTGCCTTCCGGACGGATAGAAGGGGATAATACAGAACTGACGATACGTACCTTGGGGAGATTGATGACCATCGATGACTTCAATAACCTGGTGATTCGGGAAGATAATAACAAAGTGGTCCGTTTCCGGGATATCGGAATAGCCGAGGTGGACGCGGAAGATGTCCGCTCTATCATGAAGAGAAACGGGATTCCTATGGTAACCTGTGTGATTATTCCTCAGCCCGGGGCCAATTATATCGATATCGTAGACCGGGCTTACGGGGTAATGAAAGATTTGGAAAAGGACTTGCCGGAAGATGTGGAAGCGGGAATAGCTTTCGATAATACGGTGTTTATCCGGAATTCTATCGATGAGGTGAAAAATACCATTGTGGAGGCGTTTGTACTGGTGGTATTGATTATTTTCCTGTTTCTCCGGAATTGGCGCACGACTTTGATTCCGGTTCTGGCTATTCCGGTTTCCCTCGTCGGTGCATTTTTTATTATGTATCTCGCTGGGTTTACCATCAATATATTGACTCTGCTGGCCGTCGTTCTGGCGATCGGTTTGGTGGTAGACGACGCCATCGTGGTGATGGAAAATATCTATACGAAAATCGAACAGGGCATGTCTCCCCGGGAAGCCGGTTTCAAGGGGTCCGAGGAGATTTTCTTTGCGGTAATTGCGACTACGGTGGCTTTGGTAGCGGTGTTTTTTCCCATCGTATTTTTACAGGGAACTACGGGAAGGCTTTTCCGGGAGTTCAGTATCGTTATTACGGGTGCGGTCATTATTTCTTCTTTTGTGGCCCTGACTTTTACTCCCATGATTTCGACAAAGCTGTTGACACGTAATGTGACGGATAACTGGTTTTACCGGAAGACGGAACCCTTTTTCAACGGGTTGACCGAACATTATCGTCGCTGGTTGATGGGGTTTATGCGTTGGCGTTTTTTGGCTCCTGTTATTTTGATAATAGCAGGCGGGCTGATTTATTGGTTGTGGTCCGTGACGCCTTCGGAAATGGCCCCTCTGGAGGATCGTTCCAATATCCGGGTTACCTCTACCGCTCCGGAAGGTGCGACTTTCGAATATATGAACCGCTATGCGACCGAATTGTCCGCGTATGTGGAAAAAGAGGTGCCCGAACAGGAAAAAATTATCGAGATGATCGGAGGAGGAAATACCAACCGGTCTAATTTGAATTTATGGCTGGTGGCTCCGGAAGAGCGAACCCGCACCCAGCAGGAGATTGCAGACGAGCTGGGGGTGAAAGTCCGGCAGTTTACGGGAGCCCGGACGATGGTCTCTCAGCAACAGACTTTCGGCGGACGAAGGGGAGGATTGCCGGTAGAATATGTGATTCAGGCTAAAAACCTGGAAGATTTAAAACGGGTGCTACCCCGTTTTATGGATGAAGTAAACAAAAGTCCGGTCTTTTCAGTAGCCGATTTAAATTTGAAATTTACGAAACCGGAACTTACGATCAATATTGATAGGGATAAGGCTGCCGTGATGGGAGTATCTATGCAAAATATCGCTCAGACCCTGCAATTGAGCATGAGCGAACAACGCGTAGGCTATTTTATCTTGAACGGAAAACAGTATCAGATACTCAGTCAGTTGGACCGGGAGAACCGCAATAAGCCTTCCGATTTGCAAAATATTTACGTACGGAACAATAATGGAGACCTGATCGCTTTGGATAATCTGGTGGTTACTTCAGAAAGTTCCATGCCTCCTCAATTGTATCGCTACGACCGCTTTGTGGCAGCCACGGTTTCTGCGGGATTGGCCAAAAGGAAAACCATTTCACAAGGTTTGGAGGAAATGGACCGGATTGCGGAAGAGGTGCTGGATGACAATTTCAAAACGACACTTTCAGGAAGCTCGAAAGATTTTGTGGAAAGTTCTTCCAGTCTGATGTTTGCTTTCGTGTTAGCGTTGATATTTATTTACCTGGTGCTGGCAGCTCAATTCGAAAGTTTTAAAGATCCGTTGATCATTATGCTTACGGTACCTTTGGCATTAATCGGAGCTATGGTTTCACTTTGGTATTTCGAACAGACCATGAATATATTCAGCCAGATCGGAATTATTATGTTGATCGGTTTGGTGTCGAAAAACGGGATTCTGATCGTCGAATTTGCCAATCAGAGAAAAGCGATGGGCGAATTGAAGCTGGAAGCAGTACAACATGCGGCCGTCGCACGGTTCCGCCCCATTTTAATGACAAGCCTCTCTACGGTTTTGGGGATACTTCCGATGGCTATAGCTACGGGGGCCGGAGCTGAAAGCCGGGTGGCTATGGGAATAGCCGTAGTAGGAGGTATGATTTGTGCCACTTTCCTTTCCCTCTTTGTGATTCCGGCTATATACTCATACCTTTCCTCCGAAACGAAAAAAGAGAAAGAAGAGGTTTATAAAGAATAGAAAAAACAAAAAATTGAAAATGAGTTTCATGCATACCACAATGAGAGTATTTTTGATCGGGTGTTTTTCTTGGATCACCTTTTTCTCTTCTGCTCAGCAGAAGATTAATCTCGAACAGTGTATAGAAAGAGCCCTGGATGCCAATTACGGAATAAAGATTGTCCGGAATAAGGAGTATATAGCCGAAAATAATGCCAATTATGCCCCTTTTTTGCCTTCTGTGGATATCGACGGACAGCAAAATCAGCGCTTGAACGATACTAAAATCAGGACCAACGGTGAGGAAAGAAAACAAAATAACGCCAGAACGGATGTGTTGTCGGGGGGAGTGGCCCTGAACTGGCGGATATTCGACGGGCTTTCTATGTTTACGACCTATGCGAAATACCAGGAAATGCTGGGGATTGGAGAGTTGAATACTCAAATGGAAATGGAAAACCTGGTGGTAAACGTAAGTGAGGCGTATTACAATGTAATTGTGCAACACAGCAAACTGGATGCGGCGAAACATTCCCTGGAGCTTTCTACTGAGAGATTCAATGAGGCTAAAGACAAATACAATATCGGGGTTTTGTCTGGTTTGGAAATGCAGCAGGCGAAGATCGACCTGAATGCCGATAGCTCCAAATATATGAAGCAACGGGAGTTGTTGAAAAGTGCATATATTTCGCTGAACCGGATTATGAATGCCGATCTTCAGCAGGCTATGTATGTACAGGACTCCATCATGCTGCAAGCCCCGCTCGATTACGAAAATTTGAAAAAGAATACACTGGCTATGAATACTTCCCTGTTGATTGCCAAAAAGGATCAGAAGATATCCGCTATGGACGTAAAGATAGCCCGTTCGGCACTTTTTCCTACGCTGGATTTCAATACCGGCTATAATTACAGCCGGACCAAAACACCTGAGGCGACTACTTCTCTAAACCGCTCGAACGGATTTTACTGGGGGTTTGCTTTAAAGGTAAATGTATTCGATCGGTTGGAAAACCGTCGGAAAATTAAAAATGCAAAACTGGAAGAAGAGAATGCAGAATGGTCTTACCGGGAGTTGGAATTGCAGATGCTGGCCGATCTGGCTCAATTGTACAATACGTATGAAAATAACCTCCAGATCGTTAATTTCGAGAACGAAAGTGCCGAAGTGGCTTTCGAGAATCTGGATGCTGCCCTCGAAAAATATAAGTTAGGTTCTTTATCAGGAATAGAATTCCGCGAGTTTCAACGAAGTTATATTGATGCGGTCGACCGTAAGTTGTCGGCCATATACCAGGCAAAAGTATCCGAACTTTCCCTTTTGCTGATCAGTGGAGAAGTCCGGTTGACTTTAAAATAGGTTTTTCATTCTTCCATTTCCCGGTTTGTGGTATACTGCCTCCACTTTTCTATCAATTGTTGTATATCGGAAGGGAGAGGAGAATCGAAGTTGAGTCGTTCTCCGCTTAGCGGGTGAGTAAAACCGAGGGTACGGGCATGCAGGGCCTGGCGGGGACAAAGGGCGAAGCAATTGTGTACGAATTGCTTGTATTTACTGAATGTCGTTCCTTTCAGGATTTCATGGCCGCCGTAATCCGCATCGTTGAAAAGAGGATGACGTATGTATTTGAAATGGGCCCGGATTTGATGTGTCCGGCCGGTTTCCAGCATGCATTCCACGACATTGACGTATCCCAGCCTTTCCAGTACCTGGTAATGGGTGACCGCATGCTTCCCGTGACTGCCGTCCGGGTATACGGACATAATTTTACGGTTTATGGGATGTCTGCCGATATGACCGGTGATTGTTCCTGTATTTGCCTCCAGATTTCCCCAGCAAACCGCCGTGTATTTTCTTTCGGATGTTTTATGAAAGAATTGTAAGGCCAAATCGGTTTTGGCCGCTTCGGTTTTGGCAATGACCAATAAGCCGGAAGTATCCTTATCGATCCGATGAACCAATCCCGGGCGAATGTCGTTTCCCTGAAATAAGGGATTGTCTTTCAGGTGCCAGGCCAAAGCGTTGACCAAAGTGCCCGTAAAGTGCCCGAAAGCGGGATGGACCACCATTCCGGCGGGCTTGTTGATCACCATCAGGACCTCGTCTTCGTATATGATCTCCAGGGGAATATTTTCCGGTACGATTTCAATTTCCCGTTTAGGATAAGACATGACTACCGAAACGATATCTCCCGGCTTGACTTTGTAATTGGATTTGACCGGTTTGTTGTGGATGCGGATATTACCGGCTTCAGCGGCCTCCTGAATTTTTGTGCGGGAAACATGGGGTAAACGCACCATCAGAAATTTGTCAAGCCGTAAAGGGATTTGGCCCTTATCCGCTTCAATCCGGTGGTGTTCGTACATTTCCAGCCCTTCTTCTCCTTCACTTTCCGTCAATTCGTCTATATCTTCGATTTCTTCACTCATTTACAAATCCTTTACTTCTTTGGTAATCGTCATTAAAGAGTCCAGCATTTCGAGTTTTTCTTTATCCAGGGTGATGTGCAGATTTACGGTACTTCCCGCTTTTATACGGGCATTCTCTTCGTAAGCCGGTTCTTGCTGATAAATGACGGCCTGCTCTTTTTCTTCTTCCTTAACGCTGGGGTCGGGAATAATTTCTCCGATGTTGAGGTAATTCTCTTTTAGGAGAGTGAGGGCTTCCTCTATTTTCATCCCGTAAAAACAGGGGAGGGGTACATAATTATCGTCGTTTTTTCCGCTTCCCAGTACCACATCGATCGTCGATCCCTTGCGGACCAAAGCTCCCGTTTCGATTTCCTGATTGTCTTGCTTGAGTGTCAGTACCAGATTTTTAAATTCGGAAGGAGCGTATTCGATTCTACCCACTTTAAACCCTTTGGATTCCAGGGTTTGCAGAGTTTGACGATAGGGTGAATTATTCAGTTTGGGAAAGACGATGAGTTCCGGTCCCCGGGCGTTGATGGTAAGTTGAATGACCCGGTTTGCTTTTACCTGCGCGCCGCTTTGGGGATATTGTTCCTGTACGGTTCCGGGAAGAGCGCTTTCATTGTATAAAGAATCTACGACAATGACCTTTAACTGGTTTTTTCCGGCTAAACGCTCGGCATCTCCGACCGAAAGATCGTGAAAAGAAGGGACGGAAATGGAATGTCCGTGACGGGTATATTTATCCAGATAATTTAAAACACCGAAACCGATCCCTATCAACAAAAGGAAGGCAACGGCAAAATTGATGAGAATAAAATATAATTTGGGACTTTTCAGTATATTTATCATGATGGAATTCGGTTTAAACGGTTATGTAGCGCAAAAATAGCGCAGTTTTTTAAATTATCTACTACTTTTTCGTATTTTTGCCACTCAAAGCGATGTTCTGAAGTTGAATATCGTTTCCCGAAGAATGTAATCATAAATACCAACCGTCTTATGCTGAGGATACTGCTGATCGTATTAATGATATTGGGGTGCGGATCTATTTCCGGACAGGGTGTAGCCGTAAAGAAATCTACGGATATGATTGTGATCAAAGGGAAGAGTTATTATTTACATGTGGTCGATGAAGGCGAAACCCTCTATTCCATTTGCAAAGCTTATGGCGTAGACGTCGATACGGTAAAGGAAGTGAATAAGAAAGCAGACGATTCAATCAGTTTGTTCGAAGTTTTAAAAATTCCTTATGTAAAACCCTATGTAGAAAGGGATAAGAAATATTATTACCATAAGGTAGAAAAAGGAGAGACGCTTTATTCTATTGCCCGGCATTTTAATATTAAAGTGAGACGGATATTGAAAGAAAATCCGCAATACGAACGGAATCCGCTTCCTACAGGTGCTGTGGTGCGTTTACCTCTGAAGGATATAGAGGTCAGTAAGATTCCCGATCCGGTTGTTACTCCCCCTTCAGTTCCGGCGGTCGGAAACCAGGAAGAAGTGCGGGAAATCGTGTTAACGGACCGGTCCGTACGGGAAAAAGAAGCGGTTCCGGTAGATACCTTATTCCGGGTTTCCGCAAAACCGACGGAGTTTATGACCGATATTTCGATTCCGGATAATAAATACGTAAGAGTAGCTGTTTTATTGCCCCTCTTCGCATCCGATAATCTGCAGGCAAATCAGCAAATCTTTGTGGTGGATACTTTAAATCCGGACAAACAGGTGTCCGGGCAGATTCTGCGAAAAACGGAACAGTTCCTGTATTTTTACGAGGGAATTTTGTTGGCTGCCGATAGCTTGAGGCGGGAAGGATATAAAATCGATATGCATGTATTCGATACGGAAAAGAACAGTGCCAAAACTTATCACATTGCCGATGAACTGAATCGTCTCAATCCGGATCTGATCATTGGCCCGGTATACGGGTCTGAATTCCGGATTATCGCTGAAAATCTGATAAATAAAAACATACCCATGGTGTATCCTTTGTCTTCCAGAGCCGAAGATTTCAGTAAATATCCGAATTTCCTGCAAGTCAATCCTTCTTTTGATTTGGTAGCCGAGGAAATGATGCGGTGGATTTTTCGTCAGACCGAATACTCGAATGTGATCGGTATTCGCTTAAACGAACCGATCGCTGAAGAAGGAGAGGAAGGAGGAATTTCCCTGAAAAGAGAAAAAAACAGATTAGCCGAAAAATTGGAACAAGCAGAGGGGAAAATACAGATTTTCGACTGGGACTCCCAGGAAGGGCATTTGGAAGGACTGAGGTTGTTGTTGCAGGAAGATAAGGAAAATATCATTATTCTTCCGGAACCTGGGGAAGCCGATGTAAGTAAAGTCCTTCCCGCTTTGACAGCTTTAGCCGATGTTTACCGGATTACAGTGGTCGGATTGCCCGAATGGCAGAATTTTTTGTTGATCGACCATGAAACTTTTTACAAATTGAATGTGAAATTGTTTACTTATAGCTATATCGACAGTTATCGGGAGGAAGTGCAGACTTTTTCCGATACTTACCGGAAATATTTTTCTATGGAACCGCATACCCTCACTTTTAAGGCCTACGATATGGGTTTGTATTTTATTCCCTTGGCTGCTAAATACGGTGACCGGATGCTGGAGGGCATAAAATATGCAGATAGGCAGGCCCTGTTTTCGGTGTTCCGCTTCCTGCCTGTGTGCGCCGATTGCGGTTTGGAAAACAACGGATTGTTTATCGTGAATTACAGTTCGGACTATACCATAAAAATGGAGCCCTTCCGCTAAAGCGGCATTTTTCTTGTTTTTCCCGGGCGAACGGACGGTTCAGTCGATTAATTCGAAACCGAAAGGAGGAGGTACTTTATTCTCCTCTTCATTTTTTTCCTCTTCCTCATTCTCGGAACTGATTTCTTCGGCTTCGATATTTTCCAGGACTTCCGGGACCGGGCTCAGAGCGGGGAAAGTACTTTCTGTTTCTTTTTTTGCCGAAGAGGCTTCGGGCGATGCAGGTGTTTCCGGTTCGGTTTCGAGATAATTTTCCAGGGGAGTACTCATTTTTTCCTCCTGAGCCGGCCGGTCTTCGGAAAAGATTTCCGGGAGAGCTTCCGCTGCTAAGGGCGTATCTTCTATCGTTTCGATATCGGCGGGAGACAAAGTGTGGGCCTGTACCGATAAGTTCATATCTTCCGTCAGATGTCCGTTTTCGCACCGGAATACCCGTCCGGGGAATTTTTCTATAAGATCGTATTGGTGGGTGGCGATGATCACGGTTTTTCCGTTTTCGGAAAAGTCTTTCAGCAGTTCTACCAAACGGTAGGAAGTTTCGGGGTCAATATTACCTGTAGGTTCATCCGCCAGAATAATGGGAGGGGCATTCAACAGGGCCCGGGCCAATACGATGCGTTGTTGTTCGCCTCCGGAAAGTTCATGAGGCATTTTCCATTTTTTTTCGGGCATTTCCACTTTCTCCAGAACCGTATCTATGCGTTCCCGAATCGCTTTTTTATTTCCCCAGCCCGTCGCTTTTAAAACGAATTCCAGATTATCGTTTACGTTCCGGTCGGTCAGTAACCTGAAATCCTGAAAAACGATTCCGCATTTTCTCCGTAATAAAGGGATATGGGATTTTTTGATTTTTTTCAGTTGAAATCCGGCCACTTCCAGGGAACCGTATTCCAACGGAAGTTCTGCGTAGAGGGTTTTCAGAAAAGAACTTTTCCCGCTGCCTACTTTGCCGATAATGTATACGAATTCTCCGCTTTGGATTTCCAGATTTACTTCTTTGAGTATCGTAACTTTTTGTTGTCGGATAACCGCATTGCTGGCTTTTATAATGGTTTCGGGCATAGGATGTTTTTAATGTGTTATTTCAGTTCTTTTAAAGCTTGTATGGTGGCTGCGGGATCGGGAGAATGAAAGACAAAACTGCCGGCAACCAAAACATCCGCTCCGGCCTCCACCAATTTGCTGCCGGTTTCCAAATTTACTCCTCCGTCTACTTCGATCAGAGTATGACTCCGCGTTTCACCAATGAGTTTTTTCAACTTCCGGACTTTCTCTAAAGAATGTTCGATAAAAGATTGTCCTCCGAAGCCGGGATTGACGCTCATGACCAAAACTACATCAATGTCCGGGAGAATATCTTCCAGAGAGGAGACCGCCGTATGGGGATTTAAAGCCACTCCCGCTTTCATACCGAACGATTTGATGTGTTGCAACGTCCGATGTAAATGGGGGCTGGCTTCCACATGTACGGTTAATAGGGAAGCTCCTGCTTTATAAAAAGCTTCGACATATTTTTCCGGTTGTACGATCATCAAATGGACGTCCAGGGGTTTTTGTGCGACTGTTTTGATTTGGGAAAGGATAGGCAAGCCGTAGGATATGTTCGGAACAAATACTCCGTCCATTACGTCTACATGTAACCAATCGGCCTGACTGCGGTTCAACATTTCAATTTCCTGGCCGAGATGCAGGAAATCGGCAGACAGGAGAGAAGGGGAAATCAATGTACTCATTCCGTAGAGATTTGTTTAATTGGTGAACAAATATACTAATTAATCCGGGATCCCAAGGAGGAATTTACTTTTCCTCTTCCGTATACCAACCGGCATACATGGAATATGCATTCACAATTCTTTCCACTTCGCCTTTCAAAAGTTCCGGTCCCATTTCTTTTATTTTTTTGGCGGGGGTGCCTCCGTAAACCCAGCCGGATTCTACGATCGTACCTTTTGTCACCACACTGCCGGCGGCGACGATGGAATTGCTTTCGATAACCGCATTGTCCAGTACGATAGCTCCCATACCGATCAGCACATTGTCGTGTATGGTGCACCCATGAATCACCGCATTGTGAGCGATGGATACGTTATTCCCGATGTTGGTCGGGGATTTTTGGTAGGTGGCGTGGATGGTGGCATTATCCTGGATATTTACCTTGTTGCCGATTTTAATGTAGTGTACGTCTCCCCGCAGGACTGCACCGAACCATATACTGCAATCGTCTCCTATCTCAACATCCCCAATAATAACGGCATTGTCTGCCAGGAAACAATTTTTTCCGATCTGGGGGGTATGTCCGTTTAATTGTTTTATAATAGCCATACGATGAAATTTATTGTTAATTCTATTTTCGTGTTTTTCGACCCTCTAAAGTAAGGAATAAGTCGTAAATAACCATAAGAATTTTGTTTTTAAAACTTTTTCCCGAAAGGGATACATATTTTAATTTTTTTCCGGTCCGATTTTGATATATTTAATGAATGTTCTGAAACAGCAAAAAGAAACGGTCGTAAAACTCACTGTATTTAAAACCTAATGGAAGGAGGAAATAATTATGAGCTTAGTAAGGAAAAACAGTGAAATGAGGCCTTTTTATTCGAGTTTGCTCGATGATTTTCTGAATACGAGTATGATGCCTTATTTCTCTAACGAAGACCGGAGAGGTATTCCGGCATTGAATGTTAAGGAAGATGATAAAATGCTGACTCTGGAGTTAAGAATACCCGGATTGAATAAAGAAGATATAAAAATCGATTATAAAGACGGTTTTCTGACTTTATCTGGAGAAAGCAAAGAAGAAAAAGAAGAGAACGAAGGAAAAGGAAAATATTTACGGAGGGAGTTTTCATCTTATTCTTTCCGCAGAACAATCGAACTACCGGAAGAGAAGTACAATGTAGCGGAAGCTCAGGCTTCCTACAATGACGGCATTCTTGAGGTCACCATGCCCAGGAATAAGGAGACGGAAAAATTGCAAAAAACAATTGAGGTTAAGTAGGTAGTTTGATTTTAGTGGTCGGTCGGTTTTTCGAAACCGGCCGATTTTTTTTATTTAATATTTGGATTTATATCCGAAAAGATATTATATTTGCAGCGCAAAAGGGAAGACAGAAGCTTCTTCCGGTGGGGGTGAAAGCTCTTTGACGATGTTGTGAAAGCGAAGATTATAATACGCGAAAACATTATAATATGCGAAAATAGCTCAGTTGGTAGAGCACGACCTTGCCAAGGTCGGGGTCGCGG
>CAJMSX010000015.1 GCA_905216195.1 uncultured bacterium | reverse complement strand
ACCTGGCATACGATATGATGCAGGTCGATTTATAGCCCGGAATAGGAAAACTTTCCCCCTCAAAGTGGGAAAAATCTCCCCGAATTTATTACATTTGTGAAATTTTAGTGGAAAATAGGGGAGAGTGAGTGTAAAATAGTAAAGGAGAAGTTGTTATATGAATAATTATAAATAGATGGAAAACGGCGGAGAAAAAATTATTAAAATCAACATTGAGGAAGAAATGAAATCATCCTACATTGATTATTCAATGTCGGTGATCGTTTCCCGTGCTTTACCGGATGTAAGAGACGGCATGAAACCCGTTCACAGAAGAGTATTGTACGGCATGAATGAGTTGGGAGTGAATTCGAACAAACCCTATAAGAAATCGGCCAGAATCGTGGGAGAAGTGATGGGGAAATACCATCCTCACGGCGATAGTTCCGTGTATATGACGATGGTTCGTATGGCCCAGCCCTGGTCTTTACGCTATCCTTTGGTAGACGGACAGGGGAATTTCGGTTCCGTGGACGGAGACAGTCCGGCAGCCATGCGTTATACGGAGGCGAGAATGGAAAAAATAGCCGAAGAAATGTTGGCCGATCTGGATAAAGATACGGTAGACATGGCACCTAATTTTGACGAGTCATTGAAAGAACCGACCGTCCTGCCTTCCAAAATCCCGAATTTATTGGTGAACGGAGCCTCCGGAATAGCCGTAGGAATGGCGACCAACATGGCTCCCCACAACATCAACGATACGGTCGACGCCATCTGCGCTTATATAGACGATAACGAGATCGATATAGAAGAGCTGATCCGCATCATTAAAGCCCCCGATTTTCCTACCGGAGGTACTATTTACGGTTACAACGGAGTAAAAGAGTCTTACCGGACAGGGCGGGGACGCATTATCGTACGGGCGAAAACTTCCATAGAAGTGACCCCCGGAGGAAGAGAAAAAATTATCGTGCACGAAATCCCGTATCAGGTCAATAAGCTCGAACTCATTTTGAGAATGGCGGAATTGATCAATGAAAAAAAGATCGAAGGAATTTCCAATGTGAACGACGAATCCGACCGGAACGGGATGCGTATCGTGATTGATGTGAAAAAAGATGCCATTTCAAATGTCGTACTCAATACCTTGTTGAAACACACGGCTTTACAAACCTCTTTCGGGGTAAATAACGTCGTTCTGGTTCACGGCCGGCCGAAATTGCTGAATTTGAAAGAATTGATTCATTATTTTGTCGAACACCGGCATGAAGTGGTCATCAGGCGTACCCGTTTCGAGTTGAATCAGGCGGAAAAACGGGCCCATATCCTGGAAGGTTTAATCATCGCCTGTGACCATATCGATGAAGTGATCCGCATGATCCGGGCTTCCAAAACCCCCGAAGAAGCCAGAAATGCCCTGATAGAGCGTTTCCGCTTGACCGACGTGCAGGCAGCTGCTATTGTAGATATGCGTCTGAGACAGCTGACCGGGCTCGAACAGGATAAGCTGAGAGCGGAATATGAAGAAATTGAAAAGCAAATTGCCCGGCTGAAAGAAATTTTGGAAAACGTGGATTTGAGAATGGGCATCATAAAGAACGAACTGCTGGAAATGAAGGATTTGTACGGAGATGAGCGTCGTACGGATATCGTATACGCTTCGGAAGAATTCAATCCCGAAGATTTCTATGCAGACGAAGAAATGGTGATTACCATTTCCCATATGGGGTATATCAAACGTACGCCCTTATCCGAATACAAAGTTCAAAACCGCGGAGGAATCGGTTCCAAAGGATCGGCTACCCGGGACGAAGACTTCCTGGAACACATGATTATGGCTACCATGCACAATACCATGTTGTTCTTCACGGAAAAAGGAAAATGTTTCTGGCTGAAAGTATACGATATACCCGAAGGTACTAAACAATCGAAGGGAAGGGCCATACAAAACCTGCTCAATATAGAACCCGACGACAAGGTCAAAGCCTATATCAATTTGCTGGATTTGAAAGACCCCGATTATATCAACAGCAATTACATCGTGCTCTGTTCCAAAAAGGGAATTATCAAAAAAACCACTTTGGAAGCTTATTCCCGGCCCAGACAAAATGGCGTAAATGCAATCACCATCAAAGAAGGCGATCAATTGCTGGAAGCCAAGCTGACCAACGGGGAAAACGACATTATGATTGCCGTGAAATCCGGTAAAGCGATCCGTTTCCCCGAAGCCAAAGTCAGGCCCATGGGACGTACGGCCTCCGGGGTACGGGCCATCACCCTGAATGACGAACAGGACGAAGTTATCGGAATGATATGCGTAGAACCCGGGAAAGCCAATGTATTGGTCGTATCCGAAAACGGCTACGGCAAACGATCCGATATAGAAGATTATCGCATCACCAACCGGGGTGGGAAAGGAGTGAAGACCATTAACCTGACCGAAAAAACCGGAAACCTGATTTCTCTGATCGATGTGACGGATGAAGATCACCTGATGATTATCACCCGTTCCGGTCTGACCATCCGCCTGGAAGTAGCTTCTTTACGACTGATGGGACGCAATACACAGGGAGTAAGGTTGATCAACCTGAGAAACGAAGATTCCATTGCAGCCGTAGCCAAAGTTTCCGCGACCCGGGAAGAAGAGGAAGAGGCGGAGGAAATGGAAAAAACAGAGGAGAATCCCGAGGAAAAGTAAAAGAAAAATGAAACATAAACACATTTTTTACGTGAAAAATAAACATTAATTTAATTAAACTTGTACGTATGAGAAAATTAACTTTTATTATGGTTTTACTTTTTTGTGCAACTCTGACATACGCACAGAAGGGAAAAGTGGCACAAGCATCGAGCTACTTGAGTTCCGGGAAACTGGATGAAGCTAAAAAGCTGATAGACGAAGCCATTAAACACGAAAATTGCGCTACCGATGCCAAATCTTATTTTGTGAAGGGTCAGATTTATCAAGCAATTTTCGAAAGTATACTGAAAGATTATAAGAATCTGGACCCCAATGCCCTCGATGTAGCTTGGGACGCTTATCAGAAAGTACAGCAATACGATGCGAAAAATAAATTCAATAAAAAGCTGAAAACCCAGTATGATAACCTCATTATAGATTTTACAAATAAAGCTGTGGAATACTATAATGCCGGAGATTTTAAAAATTCCATGATCGCTTTCAAACGGGTACTGGAAATCGAAAACTCCCCGTTGGTGAATTCTACGACCGTGGATACGGCTATTATTTTCAATACCGCTATCGCTGCACAAAAAGCCGGCGAATTGGCCGAAGCTGAAAAATACTACAAAGAATCCCTGAAATACAACTATGAACCGGCCAGAACCTATGCCATGCTGGCCAATATTTTGAAAGAACAGGGAAAAGAAGAAGAAGCCGTCCAATATTTGCACAAAGGATATGAATTATTCCCCAATGATGCCAATATGCTGGTAGAACTGATTAATTACTACCTGTTGGGAGGAGAACCCCAGAAAGCGGAAAAATACCTGGACGCCGCTATCCAGCAAGATCCCAACAACGCCTCCTTCTATAGGGCGAAAGGTTCTTTGTTCGAAAAACTCAAAGAATACGATAAAGCTACCGAAATGTACGAAAAAGCCCTCAGTCTCGATCCGACGGATTTCGCCGCCCAGTACAACCTCGGCAATATCAAACTGACCGAAGTGATCAACCTTCACAACGAAGTCTATAACATTGCCGACGCAGACGAATACAATAAAGGTATGGAAAAAGTATATGCCGGATACGCTTCCGTTATCCCGTATTTCGAAAAAGCCAAAGAATTGAACCCCAAAGAAAAAAGTACGCTGGAAACGCTGAAAGCCTTGTATTTCAAGCTGAGAAATATCGACCCGAAATATCAGCAAAAATACGACGAGACGGAAAAAGAACTGCAGAACATGCAATAAAAGAGAAAAAGGGGAAAACCTCCCCTTTTTTCCTGATTCTATAACTTATCATAATATAAATTATAGGACAAATGCATTGGGATACTTGGAGGGTAAAACTTCAAGAACTTGCTAGCTCCGAGCGATAAATTAAAGCGAGAAATTATTATATTTGCAAAACGATAGAAACGGCCTATAAAATTTTTAAATAGAAAATGCGTAATCTCTTACAGGATAAAGTAGTCCTCGTTACCGGGGCTTCCTCCGGCATCGGTAAAGCGTTGGTATACGCTCTGGCTGGACAAGGAGCTAAAATTTCCATGGCAGCCCGGAATACGGAAGAATTATTAAAGCTGGAGAAAGAACTGAAAGCTTCCGGTACGGACGTTATTTCGGTCCCGACGGACGTTACCTGCGAGTTGGCTTGTAAAGAATTAATCGGGCAAACGGTAAAATATTTCGGACGTCTCGATGTCCTGATCAATAATGCGGGCATCTCGATGCGGGCCTTACTGGAGGAACTGGATACGGAGGTGCTTCGGAAGGTCATGGACGTAAATTTCTGGGGCACGGTATATTGTACCAAATACGCTCTGCCCCATCTGTTGGAGAGCCGTGGCAGTCTGGTCGGCGTCATTTCCATTGCCGGTTTTGTCGGTTTACCCGGACGTACCGGGTATTCGGCCAGTAAGTTTGCCGTCCGCGGATTTTTAAATAGCGTCCGGGTGGAAAATCTGAAGAAAGGATTACATGTTTTAGTTGCCGCACCGGGTTTTACGGCTTCCAATATCCGGAAAACGGCCTTGACCGGAACCGGACAAGCTCAGGGCGAAAGTCCCCGGAACGAAAATAAAATGATGTCGGCTGAAACCTGTGCGGCTATCATTCTCCGAGGATTACAAAAAAAGAAAAGAGAAATTATCATGACTTTCGTAGAAGGCAAATTGACGGTTTTCCTGAGTAAATGGTTGCCCTCTCTGGTAGAAAGGCTAACGTATTCCCATATGGCTAAAGAGCCGGATTCTCCTTTTAAGTAAACCGTTATAACGCTTTGACTATGAAGAGGATTATCATCTTTTCTGTTCTTATTTTAGCGGGTATGAGGGTGACTTATGCGCAGTTGCTGTATCCTGAAGTGATGGAGATTAAAGTTTTGCCCTTACGTCCCCTTCCCCTTCCGGTCAACTATATTCCAACCGATTTATCGGCCTTGAAAAGAGTGTTGAACAACAGTCACATCGATAACCCGGCGGTGCGGTATACGATTCAAAATTTGAAACACTCCCCTTATGCCGACCGGAAAGTGAATGAAGCCTTGAATACGCTGATCCAATATGCTGAAAACGACAGCTTAAAGAAAATGGTCCGTTATCTGCGGGATTACATCCATTCTACAGGCCGGCGGGAAGATGCCTTGCGTACCATAGAACGGCAGATTACCTATGACAGTGTGGAGTTGTATTCCCGGAACCAGCGCCTCCTGGCCCGGGACTTCCAATCGTATATGAATACGGATCTGGAAGTCTTGGCTTCCTATATCCGTCAGGATTCCAATTATCAATGGCTGAAAGAAATCAGCCGGGATTCCGTATTGCTCGAGATATTGAATGCCGCGGATAATTCCATCCGGTTTTGGATTAACAACGGACGGGAAGATTATTACCGCTTCTGGGCGGTCAATAAGGCGGGAGATTCGATAGGCACCTGGATACAGGTTGTGCCTCCGGGAAATAATATCCGGGTTTATGTAGACGACGACGTGTATCAGAATAAAAATGTGTCGGTAACGGAAACTAAAAAACATCTGTTGTCCTATGAAATGGACAGCAATTACTATGAGCTCGGAAAGGTGCATCCCGGCATGTTACGCCGGAGACACTGGACTTATTATTCGGAAGTCGAAGTCGCACTGGGACAGGGATATCTGGCGAACTGGGCGAGCGGGGGTGAAAATTCCCTCTCTCTTTTGACCAATGTGCGGTATTTTTTGAATTACAACAAAAATAAGACCAGTTGGGAGAATTTCCTGCACTATCGCCTGGGATTTCTCCAAAGCGGAAATGAAGATTTGAGAAAAAATGAAGAACGGCTCGAGTTGAATTCCAAATTGGGATTACAAGCTTATAAACATTGGTTTTATACGGGACAATTGAATATACAAACCATGATTTTCAACTCGTTCGAATATTCCGATAACGAAAAAAAACTGGTGGGAAATTTTATGTCTCCGGCTTACTTCACCGTATCTGTCGGTCTCGATTATAAACCCAACAATGATTTTTCGCTCTATTTATCGCCCATCGCCGGGAAATGGACGTATGTGAGGGATACTTCCAGCATAGACCCGACTCGTTACGGAGTGGATGCAGGAAAAAAATCCAAAGGAGATGCGGGTGCCCGGGTCGAACTGAGAAATAAATTCCAACTGTGGAAGATTGTTAATGTGCGGAACGAACTCATCATGTTCAGCAGTTATTATAATTCGGCACAGCGTTTTACAGCAGACTGGAAAGTACAGATCGATTTTAAAATCAACTATTTTATGCGGGCTTCCATCTATACGAACGTCGTTTATGACCAGAATTATTCGAAGAAATTACAATTCAAGGAAAATTTAAATTTAGGAGTTAATTTCAGATTTTAACGCATTATGATCAATTTTGAAAACTGTGAAATCGATAATATTGTCATTCACCACATCGGCAATAAATACGAAGGTGGAGAATTGAGGGTATCCGGAGCCTGTTTTTTACCGGAAGATCCGGACGTACTTCAGTTGTTGAAAAACTACTTTCTTGCGCCTTTTAAAAAAGATGCTTTTTACAATTTTACCGCCTATGAAGGAGAATTAAGGAATAATCCGATGTATGAGGCCGTTAACAGGGTCTTTGCCGAACCGGGAGAATTCTATGATAAATCGGTGGAAATAGCCGGCCATTTGTTCGAACAATCCAATAATCCGAATATAAAACCCGGAGAATTGTATGTGGTTTATTTTAAAAATTGCCTGGTGGAAGAAGGAGTTTGCGATGCTATCGGGATTTTTAAATCGGAAACCAAGGATACCTTTTTGAAAATTATCCTGAACCGGAATACGTATGAATTACAGCAGGAATCCGGTATCAACATAAAAAAACTGGACAAGGCTTGTCTCATATTTAATGTATTTCCGGAAAACGGTTATAAAGCAGCGGTTTTAGATAAGACGAATTTTAAAGAAGCAGTATACTGGACAACCGATTTTTTGGGGGTACAACCTTCCAACGACAGCTATTTTCAAACCACCCAATATCTGAATTTGTGTAAAGATTTTGTGAAAGATATTTACAATAAGGAGAACGACGTACCCCGGGCCGATCAGATCGATATGCTGAACCGTTCGATTAATTTCTTCAAAGAGGCGGATGTGTTTTCCGAAGACCGGTTTAAGGAAGAAGTGGTGCGGGAACCGGAAGTGATCCGGGCTTTTGAAGATTTTCGGAAACAATACGAAGCTGAAAAAGAGATGCCTTTACAGGATTCCTTTCCAATATCCGATTTCGCCGTTAAAGACGAAAAAAAATATTTCAGGCATGTATTGAAACTGGATAAAAATTTCCATGTATACATACACGGACAACGGAAATACCTGGAGAAAGGCTACGACACGGCCCGGGATATGAATTATTACAAACTCTTTTTCCGGGAAGAGGAATAACGGGAAACAGGATGAAAAAGATCGTTTTTTTATCGGGGATTTTACTGGCCTTCTTTTTGTTTTTGGCCGGAGGGGCTTATTATGCCGTGTATTGGCCTAATACGACCGTAAAAGACGACGGGATTTTTTTTATCCAAAAGGGAGATTCCTTCGCACAAATCGTGGAAAGTCTCACAGCAAAAGGCTATCTCCGTAATGTCCATACGTTTCGGAAGGTGGCCGAATTGAAAAAATATCCTGCCGCTATTAAACCCGGAAGATACCGCATTCCTGATAAAAGCAGCAACAATGCATTGGTGAATATGCTACGTGCCGGGAATCAGCTTCCGGTGCATTTTACATTCAATAATATCCGCACCCTGGAACAGTTGGCCGGAACGGCAGCCCGGCAATTGAATGTAGATTCCACAGAAATCATGCGTCTCGCCCGGGATACGGCTTTTACGAAAAGCCTGGGATTTACCCCGGAAAATATCGCCGGTATATTTATACCCAACACCTATCAGATCTACTGGGGTATTTCTGCCGGGGAATTTATGAAAAGAATGAAAAAAGAATACGGAAAATTCTGGAATTCATCCCGATTGGAAAAGGCCGCTCAAGCCGGTCTTTCTCCGGTTGAAGTCATGATTCTGGCCTCCATTGTGGAAGAAGAGACAACCTTACCGGAAGAATATGCAGTCATCGCGGGAGTTTACGTCAACCGCTTGAAGAGAAACTGGAAACTGGAAGCCTGTCCCACCCTGAAATTCGCCTGGGGGGATTTTTCCATCAAGCGGGTGTTGGACAAACACCTGGCAATAGATTCCCCTTATAACACCTATAAATATACAGGTCTTCCTCCTGGCCCCGTCCGTCTGCCTGCTATCCGGGTGATCGATGCCGTATTGAATTATCAGCGCCACCAGTATATGTTCTTTTGTGCCAAAAGCGATTTTTCCGGCTCGCATTCCTTTTCAGCCACGTTGAGAGAGCATAACCGGCATGCGGCAGCCTATCACCGGGCATTGAACCGGCAAAGAATATATTGAATAAGCCCGGTCTCCGAATCCGGAGGGATAGGAACAGATTAACGGGTGATTTTCTTGGTAGTTTCGGGGGAATGTGCTATCTTTGGGCCCGATAAATTATTTTTATACTAATAATCAGTTAATTATGTTGAATCATTACGAGACCGTTTTCATTACAACTCCCGTTTTATCTGAAGCCCAGATAAAGGAAGCGGTAGAAAAGTTCAAGAGCACCATTACGGAAAATGGCGGCAGCATTGAACACGAGGAGGCATGGGGCCTTCGCAAGCTGGCTTATCCGATCCAGAAAAAAACTACCGGATTTTACCATTTACTGCAATTCGAGGCAGAAGGTGCTTTGATCGACAAGTTGGAAACAGCTTACAGACGCGATGAAAGAGTGATCCGTTTTCTGACATTCAGATTGGACAAGTATGCGTATGAGTATGCTTTAAAGAGAAGAAGTAAAAACGAAAAAAAGGAGGAGAAATAAGCCATGGCACAGAACGAAAGTGAAATCAGATATTTGACCCCGCCATCCGTTGAGATCAAAAAGAAAAAATACTGTAGATTCTTAAAAAGCAGAATCAGATTCATCGATTACAAAGACCCGGAATTCCTGAAGAAATTCCTGAACGAACAAGGAAAAATCCTTCCCAGAAGAATCACCGGTACTTCTTTGAAATATCAGAGAAAAGTGGCCACAGCGGTGAAAAGAGCCAGACATTTGGCCCTACTGCCCTACGTAACCGATTTGATGAAATAATTTAAGGAAGGAGGACAAAATGCAGATTATATTATTGACAGATATAGCGAACTTAGGCCATAAGGACGACGTAATCAACGTAAAACCGGGTTACGGACGGAATTACCTTATCCCTCAGGGATATGCTATCCTTGCCACCGAATCGGCTAAAAAAATCGTTGCCGAGAATACGAAACAAAGAGCTCACAAGGAAGCCAAACTGAGAGAAGAAGCTCAGGAACTGGCCGCTAAGCTCGAAAGCGTGAAACTGACCATCGGTGCCAAGACCAGTAGCACCGGAAAGATTTTCGGGTCCGTAAACAGTATCATGATTTCCGAAAGCCTGCAAGCCCAGGGATTCGATATCGACCGCAAGAAAATCATGCTGAAAGATATTAAAGAAGTGGGAACCTATACCGCAGTCATCAAACTTCACAGAGATGTGAAAGTGAATGTGGAATTCGAAGTGGTTTCCGAATAATTAACAAGAGTCATTAATAAGACTTAAACGTATTTCCAAACATATTCCAAACGCGAAAAGCACTCCTTCGGGGTGCTTTTTTATTGTCTTTTTTCATTACCTTTGTAGGTAATTAATCAGAAAATGGGAAAACAATATATAGATTTGAAGGGTGTACGGGTTCACAATCTGAAAAATATCGATCTGAAAATCGGATTGAACCGGTTGATTGTGATTACGGGAGTGTCGGGAAGCGGAAAATCTTCTTTGGCGTTCGATACGCTGTATGCGGAAGGCCAAAGGAGATATGTGGAAAGTTTATCGTCCTATGCCAGACAATTTTTAGGCAGGTTGAATAAACCGGAATGCGATTACATCAAAGGTATTCCTCCGGCCGTAGCTATCGAACAGAAAGTGAATACGTCGAATCCCCGTTCTACTGTAGGAACTTCTACTGAAATCTACGATTTCATCAAGTTGTTGTATGCCCGGGCCGGACGTACCTACTCGCCTGTCTCCGGTCAGGAAGTGAAACGGGATAATGTGGACGATATCTGCCGGTATATTCTGGAGGGAAATACCGGAAAAAATGTCATCATCATGGCCAGACCGGAAAAACTGCATTCGGCCGAAACGCTCGAATTGTTGCTGAGCCAGGGCTTTACCCGGGTCAAATACGAAGATCAGTTTTTACGCATAGACGATATTCTCCGTCAAAAAAGAGAAATAGACCCCGGTAAAGCTCTTTATCTGGTGGTGGACCGGATTTCCATCCAGGAGGGGAAAGATACGGTTTCCCGGATTTCAGAATCGGTGGAAACGGCTTTATATGAAGGAAAAGGAGAATGTATGATTGAAATAGACGGGAAAATCCGCCCTTTTTCCAATCGTTTCGAAGCGGATGGAATGAGTTTTCAGGTGCCTTCCGTCAATATGTTCAGTTTCAATTCCCCCATCGGTGCCTGTCCGAAATGTGAAGGATACGGCAGAATCTTAGGCATAGACGAAGACCTGGTGGTTCCTAACAAAGCCTTGAGTATTTATGAAGACGCTGTTATGTGCTGGCGGGGAGAAGTGATGAGCGAATGGAAACAACAGCTGATTCGTCAGGCCCATCACGTCAATTTTCCGGTGCATACCCCCTATTACGAACTGAAAGAAGAAGAAAAGAAAATATTGTGGAACGGCTGCCGGTACTTTTCCGGAATTTACGATTTCTTCGCTCACCTGGAATCTAAAAAATACAAAATACAAAACCGGGTAATGATTGCACGGTATACCGGGAAAACAAAATGTCCGCAATGTCAGGGAACCCGCTTGAAAAAAGAAGCCGGTTACGTAAAAGTAGGCGGAAAGTCCATTGCGGAATTGGTGGAAATGCCGGTGAGTGAATTGAAGGATTTTTTCAATACTTTGGTCTTGGACGAATACCAAACGCAGGTGGCGGAAAGAATTTTACCCGATATCCGCAACCGGCTGGAATTTTTAATGGAGGTAGGTCTGGGCTATCTTACCCTGAACCGGCTCTCCTCCACTTTATCCGGGGGGGAATCCCAGCGAATCAATCTCGCTACTTCCCTGGGATCGGCTCTGGTCGGTTCCCTGTATATTCTGGATGAACCCAGTATCGGGTTGCATTCCCGGGATACCGCTCAGTTGATCCGGGTGTTAAAGCGATTACGGGACCTGGGAAATACAGTGGTAGTCGTAGAACACGATGAAGACATCATCCGCGCAGCCGATGAAATCATCGATATCGGTCCCCTGGCCGGTCGTTTGGGCGGAGAGGTGATTTTTCAGGGCGACCTGAAAAAATTACGAACGGCCGATACCCTGACGGCAGCTTATTTATTCGGATCAAAAAAGATCGAACTGCCTTCCCAAAGACGCAAATGGTCCCGGGAAATCGTAGTTTCGGGAGCTACGGAAAATAATTTGAAAAATATAACGGTCCGCATTCCCCTCGGGATTATGACGGCAGTAACCGGCGTCAGCGGTTCCGGTAAAAGTACGTTGATTAAATCCATCCTCGTCCCCGCTCTCAAAAAATATTACGGGGATTATTCCGATCGTACGGGAAGTTACGACAAATTATCGGGGGATTTGAAATCCATTGCCGGCGTGGAATTTATCGATCAGAATCCGATCGGCAAATCTACCCGTTCCAATCCGGTCACCTATATCAAGGCCTGGGATGATATCCGGAAAATCTTTGCCGACGAAAAATCGGCAAAAATACAAGGGTTTAAACCTTCCCACTTTTCTTTCAATGTACCCGGAGGGAGATGTGAAGAATGCCAGGGGGAAGGTATTATCAAAATCGAGATGCAGTTTATGGCCGATGTCTTTCTGGAATGCGAACACTGTAAGGGCAAACGGTTTAAAGAAGATGTTCTGGAAGTAAAATACAAAGAGAAAAACATATACGATATCCTGGAAATGACCGTCAATCAGGCGGTGGAATTCTTCTCCTCCGGAACCTCCCACAGCGAAAAAAACATTGTGGAGAAACTGCAAAAACTGGTGGATGTGGGGTTGGGTTATATCAAATTGGGCCAGTCCTCCAGCACCTTGAGCGGGGGTGAAAGCCAACGGGTAAAGCTGGCCTACCACCTGAGCCGGGAAAATGCCGAGCCTACTTTGTTTGTGTTCGACGAACCTACTACCGGACTTCATTTCCACGATATACATAAGCTGATGGATTCCCTGAATGCCCTGATTGAAAGAGGACATTCCGTACTCATTATCGAACACAACCTGGATGTGATCAAGTGTGCGGATTTTGTGATCGATTTAGGACCTGAGGGAGGAAAAGAAGGAGGAAATATCGTATTCGAAGGTACTCCTGAAGAATTAATGGCGTGCAATGAATCCCATACAGGAAAATATTTGAAAGAGAAATTAGCTGAAAACTGATATGAAAAAAATAATGGAATTTACCCTGAGGGAAAACCGGCGGTTGAACCGGGATATGTTTCTCTTGACCTTATGTGCGAAAGACCTGCCTGAAATCCGGCCGGGGCAATTCGTAAATGTAAAGGTGGAACATTCTCCCTCCACCTTTCTGCGTCGTCCTATCTCCGTTCACGATGTCGATCCGGAACGGGGATTGCTGTATTTATTAATCAAAATCGCCGGAGCAGGGACAGCGGAATTGTCCGGATTGAAAGCCGGAGACCGGCTGAATATCGTTTTACCCCTGGGGAAAGGTTTTTCCATACCTGCTCCCTCGGAACGCTGTCTGTTGGTAGGCGGCGGAGTCGGAATCGCCCCCATGCTCCATCTCTCCAGGGAAATGGTAAAACAAGGAGTAAAACCGACGCTGTTGATCGGAGTCCGTTCAGCAACTGATATCGTTTTAAAAGAGAGTTTCGGAACCTATGCCGATCTATATTATACGACGGAAGACGGAACCTACGGAGAAAAAGGCTATCCGACGGATCATTCCCTCCTCCGGCAAAAATTCGATCGGATTTTCTGCTGCGGACCGGAGCCCATGATGAAAGCAGTTGCACGGTATGCTTATACTCATCGCATCGATTGTGAAGTTTCGTTAGAAAATATGATGGCCTGCGGCATCGGAGCCTGCTTGTGTTGCGTGACCGAGACCCAGGCAGGACACAAATGTGTGTGCACCGAAGGACCAGTTATGAATATAAAAGATTTGAAATGGCAGTTTTAAATGTAAATCTGAACGGGTTGGACCTTATCAATCCGGTACTCACAGCTTCCGGAACTTTCGGATACGGGGTCGAATTTCAGGATTTTCTCGACTTGTCCCAATTGGGCGGTTTTATTGTAAAAGGGACAACCCTCCACCCCCGGGAAGGAAATCCATATCCAAGAATGGCCGAGACCCCCTCGGGCATGCTGAATGCCGTCGGTCTGCAAAATAAGGGAGTGGACTATTTCGTCGAACACATTTATCCGGCCTTAACATCGGTACCCACCCGGATTTTGGTAAATGTTTCCGGTTCTACTATTACCGATTACGTTGCTACTGCTGAGAAGATAAACGCCCTGGAACATATTCCCGGTATAGAACTGAATATTTCCTGTCCCAATGTGAAAGAAGGCGGTATGGCTTTCGGCACCCGATGTTCTTCCGTCGCTTCGGTCGTGAAAGCCGTACGTCAAGTGTATCGAAAGCATCTCATGGTAAAACTGTCTCCCAATGTAACCGATATCCGGGAAATTGCTTTGACGGCGGAGGCCGAAGGAGCCGATTCGGTTTCCCTCATCAATACGTTAATGGGAATGGCCGTCGACATCCGCAGCCGGAAACCGGTATTGAGTACCGTTACCGGAGGGTTGAGCGGTCCTTGTGTCAAACCGGTGGCTCTTCGGATGGTGTGGCAGGTGGCGAAAGCCGTAAAAATACCGGTAGTAGGCTTAGGCGGAATCATGAATGCCCAAGATGCGATCGAGTTTTTATTGGCCGGAGCGTCGGCCGTACAGATCGGCACGGCTAATTTTATCGATCCGGCCGTTACCCTGAAAATCATCGGCGGGATCAACGACTACTTGGATGACAACGGATTTAAATCCGTCAGGGACATCATCGGTTTGATCTAAAAATCAGTCTTTCCGGTAATCCTCAAAACTACCGTCACTGAAAAAAAGAATGATTCTTTTCAGGCTTTTACCGGAATCTTCGGAGGTAAAACGGGCTGTCGGTTCGGAAGGAACGGCAGCTTTCGTTTCTTCCGGGGGCGTTTCCTCTTGTTTCCCATATGCTGCATCAAATAAAGTACCGATCGGAGTTGGTTCGGGAATCTCCTGCTGAACCGACATCTTTCCTTTTCCGGTCAACAGCCAGTCCATACTGATGTCGGGAAAGGCACGGGCAATGTTAACCAGTAAATCGTACCCCGGTTTGTTTCTCCCTTTTAACAGGTGAGAAATGGCCGAAGGATTGGCATCAATCAAGGTGGCAAATTTAGTCGCCGTCAACCTTTTTTTCTCGATAATTTCATTCAAGCGGTCTTTCATCAGACTTTCCATAGCCGGCATATTTAATTGAACTTCCTTTACTACCGAAAAGATTCCCTTTTTTCGTTTGCAAATAGCATTACAAATGTAAACAAAAATCGGGAGAAAATCAAATTACATTTGTAATGAATAAATATTACATTTGTAATACGCCAGCAAAAAATTATCCGCCCGAAAAAAGTTAGGTTTGAAGGATAAACAGTTAGAGAGAGCTTATGGGATATCTTATTAATTTTCAACGCCTAATACATTACTCCCACCATTCAATAGAGGGATATCTACATAAACTTATAGATGAATTGATAGACGTATATTACTGGTTTTCAAACACATTTTTATATATTAAATACAGTTATTCTACCTTTTTAGGCCTCCGGAAGTCATTTTCGCCCCGGATTATTTCAAGTAACACATTCGATATATAAAATTAAAACGCTGGTTTAAAATGTTTTATACATTAAAATTAACCTTTTCTCCCTCTCTCCTTTTCGGAGAGTTTTACAGGTGTACATTTCTTTTCCGGACGGACTGTTTTTTACAGTTGTAACTTTGTTCTTATCGCTATTCTTTCTCTTTTGGCTTATTACACCTGTAAAGTGTCCTCCTTATTTTTGTCATTTGTTATTTTGGGTTTTCTTCTTATATTTGAAAAAAATAATTAAATGATCGCGTGATGACTATACATGAAAAACTTTCTGCATTGAGGGACATTATGGAACGGGAAGGTCTGGATGCCTACATCGTTTCCGGAACCGATCCTCACAATAGTGAATACCTGCCTGAAGCCTGGCAGCAACGTCGCTGGATTTCCGGTTTTACCGGTTCTTTCGGAACCGTTGTAATTACCCGCGAACAAGCCGGTTTGTGGACGGATACCCGTTATTTTATACAAGCTGCCCAGGAGTTGGCGGGAACCGGAATTGAAATGCACAAGCTCCGGGTGCCCGATGCCGTGGATTATCCGGAATGGTTGGCGGCCTGTTTGCCTGAAAAAGCCCGGGTCGGCATAGACAGCTTTTGTATGAGTGTGAGTGAAGTAGAACGGTTGAAAGGTTGTCTGTCTCCTAAAAACATAAGCGTGGCGGAAAAAACGGACCTGTTGGGAGAAATCTGGCTGGACCGGCCCTCCCTGCCGGAAAATCCGGTGTTTTTGCTGGATACTCAGTATGCCGGTATCGAGGCAGCGGAAAAAATTGCAGGGATACGCCGCTCCCTCGAAGAAAACCATGAGGATTATATGGTGTTCAGCTCACTGGTTGAAATAGCCTGGCTGTATAATATAAGGTGTCATGATGTTTCTTATAATCCGGTAGCGATCAGTTATGCGGTGGTGGGAAAAGAAAAAGCCTGGTTGTTTGTCAAACCGGTAAAAATTCCCTCGGCGGTGGCCCGGGTACTGGAACAAAACGGAATAGAAATCCGGGACTATCATCATCTGTTTTTGTTTATAGAGGAATTGCCTAAAGACAGTCGGTTTTGTGCGGATACCGCTACCCTCAACTATGCCGTATACAATAAGCTTTCAGCTCAGGGAAGAGTGATCACTCAAACTTCTCCTGTCGTTTTGCAGAAAGCTGTAAAGAATGCGGTGGAAATCGAAGGGTTTAAAAAAGCTTGTATTCAGGACGGAGTGGCTATGGTCCGTTTCTTCTGTTGGCTGGAAAACAGCTTGGGTAAACAACCCGTTTCGGAAACGGCGGCCGCAGACCGGCTTTCGGCTTTCCGGGCCGAAAGTCCCGATTATATTTCCGACAGTTTCCATACCATTTCCGCTTACGGTCCGAATGCCGCTTTACCTCACTATTCGGCCGTTCCCGGTAAAGATACCCTGCTCGAACCCAAAGGCCTCTACCTGGTGGATTCGGGAGGACAATACTGGTTCGGAACCACGGATATTACCCGCACGGTTCCGCTCGGACCGCTTACTGAACTGGAAAAAGAAGATTATACACTCGTACTCAAAGGAATGATCGCTTTGAACAGATGCATATTCCCGAAAGGAACGGCCGGGGCGAATATCGATATTCTGGCTCGACAACCCCTGTGGAGCCATTTCCGGAATTACGGGCACGGTACCGGACATGGAATCGGACATTTCCTTTGCGTACACGAGGGACCCCAGGATATCCGGCAAAACTGGAGGAACCAGACCCTCGTTCCCGGTATGGTCACCTCCGACGAACCCGGTATGTACCGGGAAGGACAACACGGAGTAAGGCATGAAAACATCATCGTCTGCGTTCCTCTTGAAACGAACGAATTCGGGGAATGGTACGGGTTTGAAACCTTAACCCTTTGTTATTTCGATACTTCTGCCCTTCTTCCTGAATTATTAAATGAAGAAGAAAAACACTGGCTGAACACGTATCACCGTACGGTCTATGATAAATTGGCTCCTTTACTTTCGCCCGAGGAAGCAGAGTGGCTTAAACACAAGACCCGGGAAATTTAAAAAAAAGTTGCGTCATTCAGATTTGAATGACGCAACCTTTTTATAGTTCCGGCATCTAATAAACGATTATCGGATGTGTAAATTGGAAAACATAATAGAAAAATGTAAAAAAGGGGACCCCGGAGCCGCCGAACAGTTGTACAAGATGTTTGCGGCTCGTATGTTTTCCATATGTATCCGGTATTCGAGAAACCGAAATGAAGCGGAGGATAACCTGCAGGACGGATTTATAAAGGTATTCCATTCCATCGGTCAGTATAGCGGAAAAGGTTCGTTCGAAGGCTGGATGAAAAGAGTATTCGTCACTACGGCCCTGGAAAAATACCGGAAAGAACAAGCCTTCCGGTATACCGAAGAATTAACCGAGGCGACTCCCTACCTCGAAGCCGAAGAAACGATTACGGTACCGGAAGAAGTATTGTCCCGTTTTGTGGAAGAATTACCCGAAAAATACAGATTGGTTTTTAATTTATATGCCATAGAAGAAATGACCCATAGGGATATTGCTGCGTTGGCCGGAATTTCTGAAGGTACTTCCAAGTCGAATTTAGCTCGCGCACGCGATATTTTAAAAAAGAAAGTAAAAGAATATCTGGAACATGAAAGTTGACATCGATAAATTATTCAGGGATGCTTTGAAAGACCAAAGTTGCCCGCCTCCTCCACGGGTTTGGAAAAATATAGCCCGGCAGCTTCCCGTTGTTCCTAAAAGCCGGTCTCTGTGGTGGTATCGTAGCGCCGCTGCAGCAGCCTTAGTATTGTCACTGACCTATCTGCTCAGAATAGAAAAGGAAAAGGAAATCCTTTCCCATTCCTTCCGAAGCCCCGTGAAAAGCCTGGAGATGAACCGGGAAAATCGGTCCATCTCCCCGGATATCGTTTCTTTTCCCTTGGCAAAACTGGAATTGCCGGCGGGATCTGCCGGAAAACACCCGCTTTCCGCTGGAATGAAAGAAATTCCGCTGACAGCCACCGAGAGTAACCTTCCGGTGTCCGCTATCGTCACTCCGGCGGAAGAAAAGCTGATAGACCGCCGGAATCTCCGGAATATGATCCCTTTAACCGATAAAAATTCCTATGACATGCAACGGATCTACCGGGAATTTCTGGAATCGGACCGAAAAACACGGCCGGCGGGCTTCAGGAAAAATACCTTGAAAATCATGCTGAGCGGCCACTTTGCCCCCGGATATTCGGGAGGTAATTACCAGGCCCCGGATAATAAAACCCGAAGCTACCAGGAAGAAAACCTAAACGGAATTTTCAATATGAGCGGCGGAATAAAAGTTGCATTTATTACCAGCAAGCGTTTTTCTGTACATACGGGTGTTATATATACCCAAATCGGACAACGTACGGAGAACTCCAACCTGTTTCTCTCTTCAGCTACCTTATTCTCTTCGGCCCGCTTAAAACAAAAAAATATCCGTACGCCTCTGGGAAATATAAAAAACAGTTCCGCCGGACAGATGTACCAATTGGAAGACATGTCTTTAAAAAGTGAGGTCCGGTCCGCGGCTTCACACATCGACCAGGAATTCGGAGCCATCGAAATTCCGGTGGGCGTTCGCTATAAATTGAACGACAATAAGCTCAGTGTAAGCGTATCGGGCGGGTTTAGCGGAAGTTTCATTGTAAGTAATAAAGCTTATCTTACACTCGGTAAGAAAAAAGACTATATCGGTAACACGGAAAATATCCGCCGTTTTAATGTCAGTACCGATCTCGGGCTGGGGATCGAATATCCCCTGTCTCCCCGCATCAAGATCATGCTCGAACCGGCCTTTCGTTATTACCTCCAATCTTTGAGTCAGGACAAAGATATTGACTTCAATCCGTATGTCTTTTCCGTGGCTACCGGAATAGGAATAAATTTTTGAGCGATCAGTCGTATTTACGCTGTAAAATTTCCTGGTAAATAATGGCCTGTCTGAGATCGAATTCGCGTTCTTCTTCGATTTCCCCGATTTCTTCGGTGTCGGTTTCTTCTTCCCCGAAAATGATAGCGGACTTTCCTTCTTCCTCCGGACGGAAACGATATTCCGGAAATATTTCTTCATTTCTCAGATCAGTATACTCTTCAACCTGATCCGTTCTCCGGTTCGCTTCCGGAAATTCGCCGAAATCTTCCGCTTCTCCCGGAGAGGGAACAGCGGGGGCCTTTTTTTTATCCGACAGGGATTTGACATAGCCGAGTCCGGCCACAAACAATGTTAAAAGAATATATATCCATTCCCGAGCTGAAGTGTTTTCACTCATTTTATTATATTTGCAATGGTTTGTAATCCTGTAATCCAGTTGAATCAAAGGTAATATTATTTTTCGAGCCGTCCTCATTCGGGGCCGAATATCTATCGGAAAAATAAAATTTGCCGGAGAGAATGGAATTTTTAAATTTCAGGGACGAATCGGCTTTGCGACAGTCAATAAAAATGTAGTAGTATTTGAGAATTTATAGAAAAATAATATTCTTTTTTTTACCTTTGCGTCAAAATGAGAAAAAATAGAGAGAACTAACATCATAATAAACGAAATCCGGATGAAAAAGGCATTGATAAGCGTTTTTGACAAAACGGGAATTGTAGACTTTACAAAATCCCTGGATGCTATGGGCTGGGAAATTATTTCCACCGGAGGAACCTCAAAAAAACTGAAAGAAGCAGGCATTAAAGTTCAGGATATTTCAGAACTTACCAAGTTCCCCGAATGTTTCGACGGTAGGGTGAAAACCCTCCATCCAAAAGTAGAAGGCGGTATTTTGGCCGTCAGAGATAACCCGGCACACCAATCGCAGATGAAAGAATTGGAGGTGGAACCGATTGACATCGTAGTTTGTAATCTGTATCCTTTCAAAGAAACCATATTGAAAGCCGGAGTATCCCACGAAGAGGTTATCGAAAATATCGATATAGGCGGACCTACCATGATTCGGGCCGCTGCCAAAAATTACCGGTTTGTAACCGTTCTGACCGACCCGGAAGATTACGACCGGGTGATAGCCGAATTAAAAGAGCAGGGAGAAACTTCAGCAGAAACCCGGGAATTACTCGCAGCAAAAGTATTTATACATACATCACATTACGATGCACTTATTGCCGACTATTTTAAGGAACGCTTAAATATAAATTTCCCCAAAACCCTTACCCTCACTTATGAAAAAAAACAGGATCTGAGGTATGGGGAAAATCCTCACCAAACCGCTGCTTTCTATACCTCGGTCAAAGGCCGGGAAGGTACGTTGACAGGAGCTCTGCAGTTACACGGAAAAGAATTGTCGTATAACAATATCGGAGACACCGACGGGGCACTGGAAACGTTGAAAGAATTCAGCGAACCTACCATTGTAGCGGCTAAACATGCCAATCCTTGCGGCGTCGGAAGTGCCGGAACGATTGCTGAAGCCTACCGGAAAGCGTATGAAGCCGACCCGGTTTCCATCTACGGCGGAATCGTCGCTTCCAACCGGGAAATAGATGCGGAAACGGCTACGGAAATGGCTAAAATATTTTTGGAAGTCATCGTGGCCCCTTCTTTTGCTCCGGAAGCACTGGAAATTCTGTCGAAAAAGAAAAACATCCGTCTGTTGCAGCTGACCGACATCGGCAGACAAAATCCGAAAGCTTTCAAAGCGAAAACTGTTTTGGGCGGCTTATTGATACAAAATCGGGATACCGCTTTACTTCCGGAGGAAGGATGGAAAGTCGTCACCCGTCGGGAGCCGACCGAAACGGAAATGCAGGATTTGTTGTTTGCGTGGAAAGTTGTAAAGCATACTAAATCCAACGGCATTGCTATAGCCAAAGATAAATGTACGACAGGAGTCGGCCCCGGACAAGTAAGCCGCATCTGGGCTTTGGAAAATGCCATTCGTCAGGGAGGAGAAAAAATCCGGGGAAGCGTAATGGCTTCCGATGCGTTTTTCCCCTTCTCCGATTGTGTCGAAGCCGCGCAACAGGCAGGCATTATGGCCATTATACAACCCGGAGGCTCCGTTCGGGATCAGGATTCAATAGAAGCAGCCGACAAATACGGCATTGCTATGGTTTTTACAGGTATGAGACATTTCAAACACTAAAATAAATATGGGATTATTTTCATTTCTATCACAAGATATAGCCGTCGATTTGGGAACGGCAAATACCATTATTATCAATAACGATAAAATGGTAGTCAACGAACCTTCTATCGTAGCGATCGATCGCAGAACTGAAAAAGTGATTGCTATCGGGGAAAAAGCCAGGCAAATGCAGGGAAAAACCCATGACAACATCAAAACCATCCGGCCCTTGAGAGACGGAGTGATCGCCGACTTTAACGCAGCGGAACAAATGATACGCGGAATGATCAAAATGGCCAACATCAATAACAAGTTCTTTTCTCCTTCTCTGCGCATCGTCATCTGTATTCCTTCGGGAAGTACGGAAGTGGAAGTGCGTGCCGTACGCGATTCTTCGGAACATGCCGGAGGACGGGACGTCTATATGATCTATGAACCGATGGCGGCGGCGTTGGGAATCGGTCTGGACGTGGAAGCCCCGGAAGGGAATATGATCGTGGATATAGGCGGAGGAACAACGGAAATTGCCGTTATATCCCTGGGCGGTATCGTAACCAACAAGTCCATACGGATCGCCGGGGACGATCTGACGGACGATATTCAGGAATACATGCGCCATCAGCATAATATCAAAATAGGAGAAAGAACGGCGGAAGAAATTAAAATACACGTGGGATCGGCCCTTTCCGAATTGGATGAACCCCCGGCCGATTTTATCGTGCAGGGGCCGAATCAAATGACGTCTCTGCCGGTGGAGGTGCCTGTTTCCTACCAGGAAATCGCCCACTGTCTGGAAAAATCCATTTCCAAAATAGAAATCGCTATCCTGGGAGCCTTGGAACAAACTCCCCCCGAATTGTACGCGGATATCGTCAACAAAGGGATATACCTGGCCGGAGGAGGAGCTCTTTTGAGAGGATTGGATAAAAGATTGTCCGATAAGCTCAACATCCCTTTCCATATAGCCGAAGATCCGCTGCGGGCGGTGGCCCGGGGGACGGGAATCGCACTCAAGAATGTAGACAAATTCTCATTCCTGATTCGTTAGAAGAAACGTAATGATTGGATTAATGTAAATAAACGGGAGAAAATGTCGGATGCCCCCTGGGGATCCTGCTTTTTTTCAGAGAAGAAACCCGGTATGAGAGCGAACTTTCGCCCTCCCGGTCTCCCCTGAAAAAAGAAAACCGGAACAGGTATCTTGCCGCTACTCCCTTTATTTACCAGAAAACGAGGTTGTGAAGAATATTATAAAACTTATATTAAAGTATCATTTTACTATAATTTTTATATTATTGGAATTTTTGTCCTTTTTTCTGATCGTCGAGCATAATAAGTATCAGAAAACCATTTTTTCCCAGCAAACCTCTTCCCTTTTTTGTGGCGTTTCTTCCTGGGTGACGGAAGTAAAAAGTTATTTCCAGCTGAAAGAAACCAATAAAAAATTAGTTGAAGAGAATACCGAACTCAGGAATTCGATTGAAAAGCTGGAAGCGGTCACCCGGCATCTGACAGCCCGGCCCGATACGCTGGGAATAGAAAATGAGTTCCGGTATTATCCGGCCCGCATGGAGAAAAGCAGTTTCAATAAAACCAAGAATTACATCATCCTGAACAAAGGGAGTGCCGACGGGGTTCAGGAAGAAATGGCCGTTTGTTCCCCCCAAGGCGTCGTCGGGGTCATTCAAAATACAAGCCTTCATTATGCGGTCGTCTTGCCTCTCATCAATGTAAACATGAGGCTGTCGTCCAAAATCAAGAAGAACGGCTATTACGGTTCCCTGCAATGGGACGGAAAAGATTACCGGTACGCCTACCTGAACGATATTCCTTTTCACGTAAAGGTGGAACAAGGGGACACCGTCGTGACATCGGGTTTCTCTTCCATCTTTCCCGAAGGAGAATTGGTAGGTTTTGTGGAGACGGTAGACCGTGAAACTGCTAATTTCCTCTCGATTAAAGTACGGCTGGCGGTCGATTTTAAAAAGATAGCGGATGTGTATGTTATCGATAACCGGAAGAAAGAAGAAAAAAGAAAGTTGGAAGCCGAAAGTTACGACGAAGGTTGAGGAAAAGAAAAACACCAGAAGGCCTTCCGCGTAATAAAATGAATGTGCAATGAACAGTGTCGCAAAATATTTGATTCATTTGTTGTGTCTGCTTATTATCCAGATCGCTATACTGGATAACATACAGTTACATTCCTATTTCTACATCAATATCTACATATTGGCGGTTCTTATTCTGCCTTACGGCATGAACAAAGTCTCGGTTTTGCTGATCGCATTTTTACTCGGGATCGTAATAGACCTGGCAAACAATACGATGGGAATACATGCGGCGGCAACTACCTTCCTCGCTTATTTGCGACCTCGTTTGATATTGCTGACTTCCAACCGGGAACAAATAGACGAAATTCAAACCACCCATAAAATCAGTAATTTCGGCTGGTTCTTTAAATATGCCTTGCTGTCCACGCTGGCTTTCAATGGGGTGCTGATACTGGCCGAAGCCTTCGGCTTTTCCAATTTTATGATCACTTTACTGCGGATATGCTGCAGTACACTCGCTTCTTTTTTCTTTATTTTACTCTATTATTTTATTGCGCTCAAAACGAAAAAAGAATAGCTGGTGATTGACTTTGTAGCGTTTGCAACTTATATAATTCACTGAAAGCATGAATAAATATACACATAGAAAAGCTGTCATTTCCGGTTTATTTATCTGTATATTGGTCATCTATATATTCCGGTTGTTTAATTTGCAGGTAATCGACGAATCTTACAAACTTTCTGCAATCAATAACTCTCAACGCATAGAAACCCAATATCCGGCCCGGGGACTGATATACGACAGGAATCACAAATTGTTGGTATACAACCAGGCCGCTTACGACCTGATGGTTATCCCCCGTCAGGTAAAAACATTCGATACACTGGAACTGATTTCCCTTTTAGGAATCGAGCGGGAACTTCTGGAGAAAAATCTGGAAAAATGCAAACATTATTCCCGCTTCAAGGCCTCCGTACTGATATCCCAGATTACGGACGACAAATACGCCCGTTTACAGGAAAAATTATATAAATATCCCGGTTTTTTCATGCAAACCAGAACGCTGCGGAAATACAATGTGAACCATTCCGCCGATGTTTTCGGTTATATCGGGGAAGTCAGCCCCGCTCAGATCCAACGGGACAGCGTATATGCTCCCGGTGACTATATCGGGGTCAACGGACTGGAAAAAAGCTATGAAAAGGTATTGAGAGGCACCAAAGGCAAAAAGATATTGTTGGTGGATAATTATAACCGCATCAAAGGTGCTTATCAGAACGGCGATTACGATGTGCCGGCAACCGTGGGTGAAAATATAACGACTACGCTGGACATTGAATTACAGGAATACGCCTACCGGCTGATGCAAAATAAAAAAGGAGGCATCGTTGCCATTGAACCGGCGACCGGCGAAATCCTGCTGAAAGTCTCCAGCCCCGGATTCGACCCCCAGCTGATGGTAGGATTGGAACGCGGGAAAAATTACCGGCAATTGCAACAGGACCCCTCCCTCCCGCTTTTCGACCGTACGGTAATTGCAGCTTACCCTCCCGGATCTATTTTTAAAACGATTCAGGCCCTGATCGGTTTGGAGGAAAACGTCATTACCCCCCATACTATCTACGAATGCCACCACGGAAACTATTTCAACGGACAGTTTATGAAATGTCACGGACATGAATCCCCGGTAGACCTCAAAGGTGGGATCCGGACTTCCTGCAACCCCTATTTCGTAAATGTGTTCCGGCGAATTCTGGAAAACAACCGTTATGGAAGTGTGCGGGAAGCTTACGGTGCCTGGCGCAAATATGTTACCTCCTTCGGACTGGGACAAAGAATCTCTCCGGATTTTGTAAACGAATCTTCCGGTTCCATCCCAACCCAGGAATATTACGATAAGGTATTCCGTACCAAAAATTGGTATTATACTTACATCATGTCGCTTTCCATCGGTCAGGGAGAATTGTTGATCACTCCCCTCCAAATGGCTAATATGGTGGCCTGTATAGCGAACCGGGGATATTATGTCACTCCCCATCTCGTTCGCCCTCTTCCCGGCGATCCGGATCATACCGTAGAAAAACACAGCGTACCTATCCGAAAAGAATACTTCGATTTGGTAGCGGAAGCTATGGAAGAAGCGGTGAAAAGCGGAACGGGAAGAGTAGCTGCAAATGATTCGGTCGCCGTTTGCGGTAAAACGGGAACGATTCAAAATCCGCACGGACTGGATCACTCGGCCTTTTTTGCTTTCGCTCCCCGGGAAAATCCCAAAATCGCCATTTTGGTGTATGTGGAAAACGGACAATGGGGAGCCACGTATGCCGCACCCATAGCCGGTTTACTGATCGAAAAATACCTGACCGGAAAAATAGCCGACCGCAAAAAATACATGGAAAAAAATATGCTGGAAGCGAATCTGATTTCTCCCGATCCTCCGGTGGAATCGAAAAGGGAAGACGAAGAATAACTGTTGGACGATGAAAAGACAAACCGAACTTATAAAAAATCTGGACTGGTTTTCCATATTTCTGTATATGGTGTTGGTATTTATGGGATGGATCAATATCTATGCCGCTGTATACGACGAATCCCACAGCAGCATTGTGGACTTCAGTCAAAAATACGGAAAACAGTTGATCTGGATCGGAGCTTCTTTCGTGTTGGGATTTTTTATTATGTTGACCGACAGTAAATTTTTCACAGCCTTTTCCTTGGTCATCTACGGCTTGATGATCGGTTTACTGGCCGCCGTACTGGTGTTCGGACGGGAAGTAAATGGAGCCCGCTCCTGGTTTGAGTTGGGCGGAATCCGCCTCCAGCCTGCGGAATTTGCCAAATTCGCCACAGCCCTGGCGGTGGCGAACGTCATGAGCCGGCACGGTTTCCGGATCATGCGTTTTTCCAGCCTTTTTTTGGTAGGTACCCTGCTGTTCATTCCGGCAGCCCTGATCATCCTGCAAAACGATACGGGTTCCGCACTGGTTTACAGTTGCTTTTTGCTGGTGATGTACCGGGAAGGTTTACACGGCTCCATCCTGCTGCTCTGTTTCATTACGGTGGCTTTGTTTATATTTACCCTCCTCTACAATCCGTTTACCGTACTGGCTCTGATTATAGGCGGGGTTTTGATCGCTTTTCTCTACTACAGACAAAATAAATCCGAATTCTACCGCATTCTCCTCTTTTTAGCGGCATGTTTCGGTATGCTGGTATTTATAAAATGGTTATTCCGCCTTCCCGTGAGTGACTATCATTTGTTGCTCTATGCTTATTTGCTGACCAATATCATGGGAATCTATTTTATTTACCGCAGGAAAATGAAACATATCCTGTTGGTGGTACTGGCTTCCTGGTTGTGTATCGGAGCTACGGTCACCGTAGATTACGCCTTCGATAAGTTGCAGCCCCACCAAAAAGACCGGATCAATAATTTGTTGGGGATCAAAACCGACCTGACGGGAGCCGGCTACAATGTGCACCAATCTAAAATCGCTATCGGTTCCGGCGGTTTTTCCGGAAAAGGATTTTTGCAGGGGACTCAAACCAAACTGAATTTCGTCCCGGAGCAAAGTACCGATTTTATCTTTTGTACCGTAGGCGAAGAGTGGGGATTTGTGGGAAGTACCCTGGTCATCTTACTTTTTCTGGCATTTATCCTGAGGATGGTCACGCTGGCGGAACGACAGCGATCCGATTTTTCCAGGATATACGGATACGCGGTGGCTGCGATTCTCTTCTTTCATGTGGCGGTGAATATCGGTATGACCATCGGAATCGCTCCCGTAATCGGTATCCCCTTACCGTTCTTCAGTTATGGCGGGTCCTCCCTCTGGGCTTTTACCATCCTCATATTTATATTTTTACGTCTGGATGCCAATCGGTTACAGGTTTTCAGTTAAGGTCGGTCCCCGAAACAGACAAAAAATGAAATTGTTCAGGGATAATGGCTGAAAACGTTTTAAATTAATCGTATTTTCTGCTTTTTTTTAATACTTTAGCGCCCTGAATAGAAATATACTTATAAAACGAAATATACCGAGCCAATGATGAAAACACTCATAACGAATATCAAACAACTCGTACAGGTGGAGAATACACCCCGTAAATGGGTTGCCGGCAACGACATGTCCCAACTTCCTGTGCTGGAAAACGCTTATTTAGTGGTGGAAGACGACAAAATCGCCGCTTTCGGAGAAATGAAAGACCTGAACCGCGAGGCGGTAGAAAGCGGATACGATATGCTGAAGGAAATCGACGCCTCGGGTCGCCTGGTAATGCCTTCCTTTTGCGATTCACATACCCATTTGGTATATGCCGGAAGCCGGGAAATCGAATATATCGACAAAATCCGGGGATTGTCTTACGAGGAAATAGCCAAACGGGGCGGCGGCATTCTCAATTCCGCCCAACGCATACGGAAAGCCTCCGAAGAAGAATTGTACGATGCAGCCTGCGAACGTATGGAAGAAATCGCTATGTACGGTACGGGAGCCGTGGAAATCAAAAGCGGTTACGGACTGGACACCGAAAGTGAAATGAAAATGCTGCGGGTCATCCGCCGGCTCAAAGAAAATACGCCTCTGCTGGTTAAATCCACCTTCCTGGGAGCTCATGCCGTTCCCGCCGAATATAAACACGATCAGACCGGATATGTGGATCTGATTATCAATGAAATGATTCCGGCTATCGCTGCCGAAGATCTGGCGGATTATATAGATGTATTCTGTGACAAAGGATTCTTCACTGTGGAAGATACGGACCGGATCCTGAATGCCGGTATGAAATACGGGATGCGGGCGAAAATCCATGCGAACGAACTGGATTACTCGGGCGGAGTGCAAGTCGGAGTGAAATACAACGCCGTTTCCGTAGATCATCTGGAATATGTAGGTGAAAAGGAAATCCAATGTTTACTGGAAAGCGAAACCATGCCTACCGTCTTGCCGGGAGCGGCCTTCTTTCTGAATATGCCCTGTTCTCCGGTCCGGCAAATGATTACCGCCGGACTTCCGGTCGCACTGGCCTCCGATTACAATCCCGGCTCCTCTCCTTCCGGAAATATGAAATTCGTCATGTCCCTCGGTTGCATAAATTATAAAATGCTTCCCGAAGAAGTGATCAATGCCACTACGATAAATTCGGCTTACGCTATGGGAGTACAGGAAGAAGCCGGAAGTATAGCGGTGGGGAAACTGGCTAATTTCTACATTACCCGGCCCGTACCGGGTATTGAATTCCTGCCCTACGCTTACGGCAGCCACTTGATAGATGCAGTATTTTTAAAAGGTGAACAGATATAAACTCAGATTTATGAAAAAGCAACTTATTGAATGTGTTCCCAATTTCAGCGAAGGGAACGACATGCACATCATCGAACAGATTACGGCTGCGATGAAAACGGTGGAAGGTATAAGCGTTATCGACGTAGACCCGGGAAAAGCGACCAACCGCACGGTCGTAACCATGGTCGGCGAACCGGAACCCGTTTGCGAAGCAGCTTTCCGGGCCGTAAAAAAAGCTGCGGAGTTGATCGATATGAACAAACACAAAGGAGCGCATCCCCGTTTCGGGGCTACCGACGTATGCCCCTTAGTCCCCGTTTCTAATATCACGATGGAAGAAACGGTAGAATACGCCCGTAAATTGGCCCGGCGCATCGGAGAAGAACTTCATATACCCGTTTATTGCTATGAATCGGCGGCCTATACGCCGGAAAGAAGAAATCTGGCCAACTGCCGTTCCGGAGAATATGAAGCATTGGGAGAACGCTTAGGCAGTGAAAAATGGCATCCCGATTTCGGTCCCCGCGAACTGAACGACTGGACGGCCAAAACGGGAGCTATAGCCGTAGGAGCGCGCAATTTCCTGGTCGCCTATAATGTCAACCTGAATACCACCTCTACCCGCCGGGCGAATTCCATCGCTTTCGATGTCCGGGAACGCGGCCGCGCCAAACGCGAAGGAAACCCCATCACCGGCAAGCTGGTAAAGGATGAAAACGGCAAACAAGTCATGATTCCCGGAACCCTGAAGTCCGTCAAAGCCATCGGCTGGTTTATCGAAGAATACGGTATCGCGCAAATTTCCATGAATCTGACCGATATTTCGGTCACTTCCGTACATGAAGCTTTCGACGAAGTATGCCGGAAAGCAGCCGACCGGGGTATCCGGGTAACCGGCTCGGAACTGGTAGGGGTAATTCCTTTACAGGCCATGCTGGATGCTGGACGCTATTTTCTGCATAAACAACAGCGGTCCACCGGGGTATCCGATAAAGAATTGATTAAAATCGCGGTGAAATCGCTGGGATTGGACGAATTGTATCCTTTTGATCCGAAGAAAAAAATTATCGAATACATTCTGGAAGAAGAAGCTGAAAAAGGTAAAAAGAAACTGATCGATATGACGCTCACGGATTTCGCCGATGAAACGGCTTCCGAATCGCCGGCCCCCGGCGGTGGCTCTATCGCGGCCTATATGGGAGCACTGGGAGCAGCCCTCGGTACGATGGTGGCTAACCTCTCCTCCCATAAACGGGGCTGGGACGAACGCTGGGAAGAATTCAGCGACTGGGCGGAAAAAGGCAAATCTTACCAGGCCCAACTGATCAAACTGGTAGACGAAGATACCAATGCTTTCAATAAGATCATGGATGCTTTCGGTATGCCGAAAAAAACGGAAGAAGAAAAAGCGGCCCGGAAAAAAGCCGTGGAAGAAGCGACGCGTTTTGCAACCGAAGTTCCCTTCAAAACCCTGAAATTATGCTACGAATGCATGGAAGTTTCCAAGGCGATGGCCGAAATCGGAAATCCGAACTCGGTAACCGATGCCGGAGTGGGAGCCTTAGCCGCCCGGGCCGGAGTGATGGGCGCATTCCTGAATGTAAAAATCAACGCCTCGGGACTCGAAGATAAGGAATTTGCTGAAAGCATAATCCGGGAAGGCGAATCTATCGTAGAGAAAGTCAAACAAATGGAAAGCGAAATTCTGGAAATCGTTCATTCCAAAATTTAATCCCTTTGTATTTTTATACTGTGCAGGATTCAGATAAGATGAGCATCTGAATCCTGTTTTTTTACCTGAAAAGAATCTCCCCGAAAAAGGTATCCCCTTGATATGTCGCCTCTTCATTGACTAACCTAAAGATCTGCTACTACCAGCAGAATGCGTAAAAAATTAAACTTTTAATATTCTATATGAAGCAATTTACATTTTTCTATTGCTTTAGGATAGCCTTGTCTTGCCGATGACTTGTACCATTCTTTTGCCTTTGTAATATCTTGATATATATAAGTATAGAATATACAAGCTCCTTCACATTGATTCTCCAAACCTACCTCACAATAATAACCCATAAGGTATTGAGCTTTTGCATAACCCTTCTCAGCATATTTCTTTAATAGTGCGACTTGCTTAACATTTTCTTGTATTATTTGGGGGGTAGAATCGGGCCCTTCCCATATATATATTCTTTCCGGTAACTCGAATTCATTTTCTTTATAATTTTTTCCCCTATTCATTCACTGATAATTTATATTGGTTATGAACTTTTTCGCAACATTGCCGGAGCGTATACCCAAGGGCCATGTATTTCCATCTCGGGCAGTCGTGACAAACGTATAATTTCCCTTGGGTTCCAATTGCGTGATGCAGCAAGCAAAGCTTATAACGGATAGGCGTCTACGACCTGTTAACTGGCTGCTGATTTTTCCCATCATATTGAAGTTTATTTTTCTGTAAACAGAAAGAAGTAAGAAGTTGTATTGCCGCATATACATCTCTCATATCGCACATTTCCACCGGAGTATGCATATAACGACAAGGGATACCTAACGATATCGTACGTACTCCTTCTCGGACAATTTGTAAGCGTGATATATTTGTTCCGCCTGTGGCGTGTGGCCTTGCCGACATTTGATAGGCAATACCCTGTTTTTGGGCCATTTTCTCCAATTGCCAGCTTAATTCAACATTACAATCCACATTGATCGGAATAACAACACCTTTACCCAGTTCAATCTTTCCATATTTACTCGAAGGACAATCGGGGACATCCGTGGCAAAATCAAGATCCACAGTAACAGCAATATCAGGCTGTACATGATAGCCGGCCACGACAGCGCCTCGACTTCCTACTTCTTCTTGAACTGTAGCTACAGCTGTGACGGAGTTATAAAGCGGCCTTTTTTCTGCCAGCGATTTCATGACCTTTACAAGGACAAACACACCTAACTTATTATCAAGAGCTTTACCTGAAATACGGTTTCCGTCCAACCTTTGCCAATTGGGTTTTATGGCAACAATATCACCTATGGAAATTCTTGATTTTACCTCATTGACTTCGAGGCCCGTATCCACCCACAATTGATTAAGTTCTATAGTACGTTTCCGATCCTCTGTAGTCATTAAATGTATGGGTTTCTTGCCTATCACACCTGGAATATATTCCTCATTACGTGTAATAACCACAACTTGCGAACCAGGAATGCATTGTTCGTCAATTCCCCCGTTGCGTCTTATATACAAATAACCAGTCTCTCCGATATGTAATACTTGGAATCCTATTTCATCTGCATGTGCTTCAATCATTATATTATTTCCATCTGCAGTTCCATGAATGACTCCGTAAGTATTTCCCATAACATCAAAAAAACACTTGTCCACATCTTCCTTTATATTTTCAAGAAAACAGGAGCACATTTCTTTTTCAAATCCTGAAACTCCAAAAGACTCACACAAGGAGTTGAGTAATACCTCTTCGTTTATCGATTCTTTACTAAAATTCATATTTTAAAGATTAATGAAGTTCATTGTATTTATCAATTACGCACTCCTTCAATATTTTTGCCATTTCGCAGAAACGCGGGCAGATATTGAATAGATCTCCGTTTTCATTATAATTGTATACCGCACACATATCACAAAAATTGTGCATATCACATCCTCTGCATTTCGTAAAGCCGTCAATATCTACTCCACGCAATTTATCGGCAGCTTCACTTCGCCACACTTCGGGCAGTGTAACCGATTCGATGTTCCCCAATTTCAGTCCATTCCAACCAGGACAGGGGTAAATAGTGCCATCGGAATCTATACAGAGCGATGCAGAAAGTATATCACACATCGTACGCCTCCGCGCATACTTTTTTGATAAAGCTTCTTCCAAAGATTGAGATGTTGAAATAGCTTCAACAAACATTGGGTTAGAATCGATTCGGAACCTAAGCATTTCCCGTGTCTGTCCTATATCGAGTCTGGCATTAAGATTCTCATTGCTACCATTACATTCAGCCATCATCATGAAGTCGAAATAAATATCCAAACCTAATTCTTTGGCGTAGTAATGCAGATCGCGAACCGTAGGAAAATTCACATTCATCACCGGACATGAAATCATGGCGGGGATGTCATGTTTCACCAAAAGTTCGAGATTGTGCTTTGTTCTGGCGAATGAACCTTTACGTCGGGTTATCGTTTCATGTATATATTCCTCTGTGGAATATAATGAGACTTGTATGTTAAACACATCCAATTCTTTTATCTTTTGAAGCCTCGTTTCTGTAAGTGATGATAAATTGCTTTGAAGCAATATCATCAGATTGGATCGTTTACATTCTTCAAGGATATGGAATAGGTAAGGATGCAATAGTATTTCCCCTCCGGAAAAAACAACTTTCAGCCCTTCCATTCCCCGATATTGATGAAGAATATCAATGACTTGTTTCACTGAGAGTGACTTAGCTTGATCCTTTTTGTCGTTTGGCAAATAGCAATGTATACAACGCTCGTTGCAGTCATCTGTCAACTCTATCTGTAAATTGCGCAGGTAAGATGTGCTGCTTGGGTTCGCAATTTCTATCGGGGGAAAATCGGCAAAACGACGTTCTATTTCATATTTATGAGCATATGAAAACTTTCGTTCCAACAATATAGGCTCATCCTCGAGGTCTATGAGCCACGCCTCGTGTAATTGCCGCAATATTCCTGTTTTTTTCTGCCAATTCGATATATTGCCGCATAGTTCTCCGAACCTGTAAGTCGAGCCATGATTGATGGTAGAAAGCCATTTAAATTCATTTGCAGGGAGCATCGCCTGCATATGACTTACCTGATTCTCCAAATAAAAATAATCGGGGTATTTTCGTACAAACGTGTACGGATTCAGTCGAAAGCTAAAATCGTTCATGGCATACTGAATATTTCATTTAATGAATTCTGCATAGGCATATTACTTTTCATAGCTTTTTGGCTGATACCTTCAATTTCCTTCAATAGCGGGTATCGGCATCCGGCGGCTAAAGGGCATTGGTGACAATTGAAGCATGTAGGCGTATCAATAGCACTCAATGCATTTTCCGGGTGATCAAGGAACGAGCGTGCAATCATATAATCACGCGCATTTGTATCGATAACGGCTTTGCCCTGTAAAATATCGAGCATCTGCTCATAATAGGGACGCATTACTCGTTTTTGCAAATGACAGTATTCCGCATAATCTTCCAGACATCTGCTCGCTTCTTCTTTATGCCCCAGTTTGACATGAAGCAACATCAACAGGAGGTGACGATTTACGATGTTCTTAGGATGGGAGTTTCGGGTGAACAGTTCGATCGGCTCTTTGTCCAACTGACTAAGATATTCTATTGTTTCAAGACATTCTGCTTCATCAAGGGTTGCAAATCTGAACAGTGGATTTATCCGGTTTTCTGTCAGCTGCATGTGACACACCCGTCTGTTGAGATTGCAGAAAGCGTGGTCGATTTCAGAAAGTCCTGGTACAACGATATGAAGAGCCGGAAATCCAAGAAAAGAATTGTCACGGATATAGATGTCATATCCTTTTGCCATTACCCACTGGCAAATATTGTATAAATCTTCCCGAAAATTCCTGCCAACCGAGATGGTGGTATGTCCGGAGTACGGATATGAAGGCGTTGCAGTAAAGAATTTTCTATGCTGCCGGCCTCGCCCGTACATCAAACTTCGCTTGAATTCATTGAACATATCAAGCCGTTCGCAGGTGTTCACATCATTCTCGAAAGCCAACGTCTCGGCGGTATAGCCTTGGAATATTTCCGTATAACAACGTTCCAATGCTATTTTTGGGTTGAGATCCGCACCCAAATGCAAGATATATTTTGTCTTGTCTCTATTAAACAAAAGAAGTCCGATAACAGGAAATCCTTCTCCCAATGAATAATCCTTGACGTAATAATCCATGCCGTAGTTGTTGCGAAGCTCATTCAAGCGTTCCAATACTTCCGTTCCTTTAAATACGGGAAGCGGTACATCAGGTGGAACAATCTCCCTCCGGTACATCTCTTGTATGCAATATCGCTCGAATATCTCACAAAAACCTTGTATGAGTGCTTCTTCGTGAATGTTTCCTGCACACATTCCGTTAGAACCGTTAATCCAACGAATGAGTGAATACGGAATATCCTCCACCTTTCCGCTATTAATATGATAAAAAGGAAGGGAAACACCTTCTATCATATCAGTTTTTAACCCGTCGGAGGACAAAGCTCGCGGCACAAATTGATTTATCTTCTCCAGTGCTTCCTCATGGTTCCACCTATAAGGTGCTTCATCTGGATAAAAACGACAGGATTCATTGATACAGGCCGGATTGGGATATACAATTACCCTGTTTTGAAAACGCTCCATAAATTCGGCATAACCACTGGCAAGCGCGTATTCCTTGTTCATGCCCTTACCGTTTGTTCCTATAGACGTATCTTCGTCATGAGACAAATAGATTCGGCAGGAGCAAAACATGGAACCATCGCCAAGTGGCAGCTCCCGGACGGGAAGACCATGTTTAGCTAGAATGTTTTTGATACGGCAGACTGTTCCTGCCGGCGTATCGGCTTTATATGGTTTTGTCATCATAATTTTCAGTAACCAATGATTTGATTTGTCTTTGATAATTGGCTTTCCAATCAGGACAGCCGGACTGCGTACCGTGTTTTTTATCAGTAAACAAGGCATTATGAGGGCAGCCGCCATTACAAAGAGGAACAAGTACGCATTCTTTGCAAATATCATTCTTCAACGGACTCCATTTATTCCACCGATCGTACCATTCTGGAATGTGCTCTGCCGCATTGTTTTGTACGCCAATATGTCCTGTTATCCACCGGGTGTTGCCTACGGTATCCAAACATTTATAAATTTTCCCTTCGACATCGATTACGATATCTCCCTTGCGCAAGCAACCACCAGACGGGGCGGCATGTGGGAAATGATATTGCCATAAACCCGATTGGTGAGCATACTGGATAAGCCTCCATTCCACATCGGCAAATTCTGTTTCAGAATAAAGGGATTCTGAAATTTCATCGGGCGTATAGTTATAGTCAATGGTTCTGCAAAATGCTAACCCGACACGCCTGTTCAACTTGCTATCTGCTATCCGGTCAAGCAGTGCCGGGATGTGCGAAGCGTTGTCTTTATCAATTGTCATACGCAGCGTGACCCACGCTCCTCTTTCCACCAACATTTCAATGTTACGCCAAATAATGGGGAAAGACGGTTTCCGTGATAGCAATGGACGCCGTTGTTCGTGAATCTCTTCCGGGCCATCCATCGTAATAATATACCTTTTTATATTCAAATCCGATATCAATTCCTTGCATCGGGGTACATTCAATGCAAAGCCATTCGTGGTGATGTCCGCCGAATATTCTATGTGATACTCTTTACAGAAATTCATCAGAGCAACTGACAGATCTTTGAGTTGACCATAGGCAAGTAACGGTTCTCCACCAAACCATGTTACCCGGAGTTTTTTGCATGTACCGGCTTGGTTTTTTAAAAATAGCATAATGTCATTCATTGTCGAAGGGAGGATTTTATTCTTGTTCTTTACGCCCTCAAAACAATAGACACATTGCATTTGACAATTGTGCGTTAAAAGGATAGTCAAGTCGAGATATGATAAGTCATCTTTGCCATTCAAAAATAGTGTTTCCCATTCCCTTTTCTCGTCCTTCCCGGAAACGACCAGAATGCCTAATTGGAACAAGACCTTCACATGGGATTCATCAAGCTCTGCCGGTTCTTTAAATTCTGAAACGTACATTAAGACGGCATTGCGCGAAAATGTATTGAATAAAACGAATTTATTTTCATCAACGTCAATCCGGTCGTTCCAGACGGACCATTTCAGATGATTTTCACCAATATCCTGCAGACCAATTCGGTTGTGCTTAAGGTTTTGTAATAATAGTTTCATAGGTATTGATGTATTTTTTTAAGGATCGCAGGCGATTGTACCAATATTCAAAACGTTCTTGCGGCATATCTCCGAACAATATAGGGAAATTTAGTATACCCAACATCGTCCAGTCATGAATATCTCTAATATGTGGCTCTATGACAGGTACATTATTATCATAATCTACAGAGCCCGGAACGGGAGAAAACTTATTGATAGCAAGTGAGGTAGGCCGCGTCTCGAAAATAAGTTGTTCTGTCAGTTCCAAATCTTCTTCCCTTTCTCCAAAATAATTGACTATATAGCTTGTGTAAAACGGGATGTCCATTTTATGGCATAACTGGGCTGCTTTACGGCATTGCTCTACTGTGATGCGTTTGTTCATCGTGTCAAGAATACGCTGGCTGCCTGACTCAAAGCCGAAAAACAACTTGATACATCCTGCCTCTTTCAATAATTTCAGAAATTCTTCATCCACTTGGTTGACACGTAAATTGGTCCACCACCGATAAGGTGTTCCCAAGCTAATCAAACGGTGGCATACATCTTCCCATGTATGGCGAAAATTCCCGATGGAACTGTCTTGTATAATAAAGGTACTAACATTGCATTGTTGCGATACCCATTTTATCTTTTCAATAAAATATTCGGACGAATGGCAGCGTGCATACAGAAAACAGTTGTGAGCACAGAAATTACACCTGTACATACACCCTCTTCCGAAAGTAACAGGCATTACATGGTGAATGGCCGCGTTGGAAATCTGATGAGAGGGTTGGGTATAAAAGCTCTTATTGACAAGATCCCAATCGGGAAAAGGAATTTCATCGAGATTAGATATAATATCGGCTTTTTCCGTGTGCTCACTTCCGGGTAAAAAAAAGCCTTTAATCGATTCCATCCGCTCACCCCGCAATAACCGTAAAAGCGGAAGTTCTCCCTCTCCAATAATTAGGACATCAAACGGAATATATAAGAGTGTGTTTTGTGGCAGTAAGGTTGGATGCACGCCACCTGCAATCAAAAGAGGACGTTCCCTGTTTTCTGAACAGAATCTTTCCGTCAGGTCATTAAAAATATGCCATACCTGCTCAAGCCGGGCCGTAAAAAAGGAAAAGCCAATCACTTCAGGCTTGAAAGATTGGCATATGGACCATAATTCGTCCAATGTTTTACCATCGTTTCCTTTATTGCATCGCAACATCTGCTGCATATCGGCTATTTTTACCGGCGCACCGTGTACCTTCAGATATGTAGCCAGTCCGACGACTCCTTCGGGTGCTCGTTCCGGTTCATCTGTAAAGTTACTATCTGTATTTCCAATGTAAAACTCCGACCAAGGGATTACAAACAGGATTCGTCTCATGCATTTTTATTTAAAATTCTGTCAATAATCAACTTTTTCTCTTCGGTTGTCTTTCCTTTTAAAACATAAAGCTTGCCGCCTTTTGATTCTATCCATTTTACTATATGATCCCAATATATTTTATTGCTTTTACATCTGTATGGATATCCAAGCATGAAACGTTCCCTGAAACATCCACCGTGACAGGTTGGTTCAAATCGGCACTGATGGCACTTTTCTGGAACTGGAGCTCTGCCTGCAATTTTTTCTCTCGCATTAGATTTGATGAATTCTTCTGGTGTTTGTTTAAAGAAATTTCCTATAACCGATTCCGGTACGTCAAATTCTGCACATGAAAAAATATCCCCTCCCGGGCTAAATGCCATATAGCGTTGATGGCAATCAACTTCTCGGAGACAGAGAGAAGGCACCCCTAAAAGCAAATCTGCGACTAATTTTACGATATCGGTATTGTTTGCTGGATTAGTGTCATCGGTCCACCTATCAAAAAAACGTATCAGAGCTTCTGCATATTCTTCATCATTTATGTACATAGGCGATGATAGCATATCAGAATTACTGATAGGAAAGACGCGCGACAGGCGTACATTCATTTTTCTTTTCTTATAAAAATCGTAAATGTCATCAATTCTGTCTAAATTATCTTTTGTTATAAGATTAATGGCACCGCACCTGATACCGGTAGATAAAGCGTTATCTATATTTCTTATGGCAATTCCCGTCGAATCTTTCCCTGACGGAAATGTACGGTAATTGCTGAACAAGTCAATACTGACACCAACAAAACCATCAAAGTAAGTATTGATCAAAGGGTATGTATCTGGTGTGAGTAAAGTTGCATTGGTCTGTGTTCCATGAGCAACTTTTATACCTTTCTTTGCAAATAAATCGTTAGCATATTTTATAATGGCCGGTAACCTTTTTGCTAGTAAGAAAGGTTCACCGCCATGCCAACAAATTGTGAGGCTCTGGGCTCCCACAATAGATGCATATTTGCATACGAATTTTAAGCCACTTTGAATTTCATCATCCGACATTTCTGTTCCTTGGGCATAGTTATCGCGCCCATAACAATATCGGCATGCTAGATTACATTTTAAAGTAACCTTAAACGTTACATATATGTTCTTGAATGTTGACATAGCGATAAACTGATTAAATTTTAGTCAAGCGGAGCAGGGTGACCTTGATTGCAATGGTCACACCATTCGGCTTGAGCTTCGCTTGCATCGAGACGTACCTCGAGTTCTGCGTAAAGAACTTCATTCTGTGCCATAGGGGTATAGAATTTTTATTGTTCCTACTCTGTTAGGGCTTTTCGGATTCCGCCATTTAATACTGTTTCTTTAAATACTTAATACTGGCATAAGCATCTGTGTTATTATATTTTATTCTAGCAAATCCGTTTATAATATCATAAACATCCACTGTCTGGTTAGGCTTCAACACTCCCATAATTCTTGCATGCGGGTTAGGTGCAGAACGTACGTTTAAAACAGATCTTGCCGTACAATAATATTTTGATGGAACAATATGTTCGGTCTCGGCCGGATAGGATGTGCCATTGCTTGAGGAAGAAAGAATGCCTATACCGGATAACATCCCTACAATTACAGTAGTAATCACGAATGTTGTTCCGGAATAGAAAATATACCTAACTATTCCGAGCGCCATGTTACTTGTCCAAATAAATACGCCAACAACAATTATTAATGCATAATAGGCTATACCGCTTAAAAATATACCCGCCACGATGCCCCACCATCCAAGCGAAAATAACCAGATTATAAACGGAATAGCACCGCAGGCGAATAGTATTACAGTCAAAATGGATGTTATCTTCTCGGAATAATCCGCGAACCAATTTCCTACGCTTCCTATAAAATTATCAAATCTGTCCCACAATGATATTCTTCTATAGCTAGATGAGGATATGCCCGCATTACGATTAATTGGTATCGGCCCCCGCCCCAAAGCAGTCCTTATCTCGCCTTGCTCCATGTCGAGACTTATACCACTGGGTAGTTTTATTATTTTAGCCATAACTTATTCCATTACTCAATCAATAATCTTTGCATTCATGGCAATCGCAACTTTTGGGGAATTTCACTCCATACCATTGTAAAATGGTCGGCTTCTTACGACCGGGATTATTGTTGAATGCGGCCCAGTTTGCAAAATGAAGTTCCCTCCTGTTCGCCCACATATAAAAATCATATGAAAGTTCATTATCAAGGGAGTTTATTTGTCCCTCAGTCCCTCTTGACAATTCTTGAATTGCCAGTTTTTCAACCATTGTATTTATAGGCGCAATATCTGTAGAAAGACCGACTTGTACCATAGCATTGGCATCTTCATCAGAGGTATATGCTGGAATAATACCTCTTTCTCTCGCTTTACGTAAGTCTGTTATTTCTTCTTCAGAAGTAACCAATTGGCTCCCTTTTAAACAAGCATAACAAGGTCCGCCAGGTCTGACTCTCAAAACATCTCCTCCTTCTGCACGGGTGACAGCCCGCCCGAATAGTCCGACTTTCTTGTGCTTTATAATAAATGCATTCAACATATATCGGCTTGACAAACTATCCGTTGCTGCAATGACCAGGTCTGTTTCCGATATTATTTGCTCTATTAAATCTAATTCCTCCATCATGTCTACTGGATAAGTAGAAACTTTCGCATATGGATTTTTTTTCAAAATAGCATCACGAACAATATTTGTCTTTAAACGACCAAGTTCGTTTACGCCTGCAATATGCCGAGAAATATTGTGTAGTTCCAAACGGTCATAATCAACAAGAGCAAAGTGCCCTACGCCTGCTTTTGCCAGTTCTACTGCAATAAAAGCTCCTCCACTTCCTAAACCTACAATCAAAATATGCTTCTTTTCTAACGCCCCCACTTCAATAAGCCCTTTGCTACGTGTATATAAATTGCTTTTGTCGGGAACATATTCCACACGTAATCGCAATTCCGGATATTTTGGCACAAATACGCGTTTTTGTAGTTTTCCATTGTCAAAAAGAAATGTAATCACAAGTGGGCTCTCAAGGATAGACGCATTCTGTTTTAATAAATTGTCTGCAATCACTTCCGCATTATTGAAATCAGTCGAATTCGTTACCTTTAGAAAAAGGACTGGAAGAGCAAAACCCGATGGCGCAATTTGAGGATAGTCAAGATATGCATGGAAAACACTTTCGCCTTTCCATTCATATGCAACTCCATACTTGTGATTCGTAGAATCATTGACAAATTCCTGAAGTTGGTATTGATAAAGATATACTATTCCATCCATATAATATAATAGTCTTTCTTTGCAATTTCAGTGGCTTTTATACCGTCAATCAGATTCACTTGTGAAGAAGGTACAGCAACCATTTCTCCATCATCGTTCATAACCAATTCCACACCACGGTTTCCATCATGTTGGTCTTTGATGATTTGGCTCACTTCCGTGCAGTCATTTGCTTGATTTCTTTTGAAAAAATTCATAACAGTCTGATTTATAATTTTACATCTTAATATTCGGCAGTAGTTAAATATTTATCCATTGGACACCCCGTTTTTAAATGTGTCTCATATACCTCAAGCCATACTCTCACTTTGACAACAACTTGATACAAATAGACACCGGGATGCCATTGAGATGTTCCGTAATGACAAATTCTAGTACAGCCGTTTTCTCCTGTCAAAGTGTGCATGGGATGACTTGCACTTAACATAGCTCTACCCGATCGATCCATCAAGGGTTGGGGAGTTGTAACAAACACTTTTGGAACATCATATGGATGATTATTCAGTTCTACTTTTATTGTATAAACCCGTTTGGAATTGGTTTGCAGCGCTATAGTCAACGAATTGCTTGTCAGTTTGAACTGTTTAGGGGAAAATGCTTGTGAAAGCGCGTAATATTCGTCTTTTAGACGTTCATTTGTCATCATAACTCTAAGTTTTGAATAATTTGAATGAAGGCTTCTGATATGGTCTTACCTGACATATTCCACACAGGCTTTGATTTAAACCTCAACAATAGTCTATCTTTCGCCATAAAAATTGGAGCGGTATGGGGAAACGACTCATTAAAGAGGACAATGAACGCTTTGGAACCGTTTACCACCCTTATTTCTATAGTGGATTCATCTTTTTGGTAGATTCTTATTTCCTCAAACCTACTGTTTAAATATTTGACTATTTTAGATAGTTCCTTTCTGTTTTCTTGTGATGATAACCAATAATTATCGCCAAAGTGTGGAGAATAAGCTGTTGTTTTCGGATTGTCAACCAAAGAGCATGTATGTAAAGATTGCATATTTGCTTTTCCTGTCGGATAATGTATCATCTCCGAATGTTTGGAATCATATGCGGTTCTGATAGGGCTCATACCTGGTAATATGACCCAAGTCAATTCTTCATGGTTCCCATTCGCAAAGTATCTGAATGGACGAACAGACGAATGTCCCTCTCTGCAATTACCGATAATCAATAGGAATGTCTTTAAGCCACATTCTCTCATGCCTTCAATCGTAGATGTGGAATCGCCACCACTTGGGTGGGTAAGCCCTAGGGAATGATGAGAATGCCAACTTCCAATATGGTGCAAAGCGTGTTCAGCGACAAGCATATCCGCATTCTTATCCAAGAAATCAAAATCCTGCTTAAAATGTGTCTCTTCATGAACCGATTTTGCACCCGGGCCGATGGCGTATAATATGATGGGAATATCGAATGGTGTATACAGTCCAAAAAAATTTCCACCGGTTTCAATTCGGGGCGACTCTAAAATACATTTAGAAAGATAATCCAACTCGCTTTCGTAAATGATAACCTTTTTACTATGGTCATCCAGAGTACTTGTATGCTTACTTTTATCCTTATTTATTATACAATCAAATAATCCGTACATCATTTTAGCTTTTTATTTGGCAACAATTTTTTCATCAAAGTCATCTCCATCCCCTAAATTCCCCCACCCAGGTCATTTATCGACCTGCTTCCGCCCCATTCAAATTTTTCACCTAATATTAAATTTGCAAAGAATCTCATACTTAAATTTTAAGATACATCTCCACCTCCTCGGGCGAACATCAGACAATGTTTTCATTTTTATATCGTTACATTCCATATACAACACTTACATAATCAACCTATTCTATATTTATTTTTATCTCTCTCTATCAAAGAGAGGGATGTAAATGTAAATGGATTGATAATCAGAATATTTCTTTCTTTAAAACGAAGTCTTCACTCAATATTTGTATGTTTTTTTTGACACTCTAAGTGTTTTCGTTCCTGAAGAATTTTTTTATTTGCATCATTTTTTATACTTTTACATTTATAAATCCCTCTCTTTGATAGAGATAACCTGTTTTGATCAGTATCTTCATTAAAGTTTTTTCAATATCTGTTCATTCGCCTGGTCAATCATCGAATTGTCCAGCGAGGCAAGATAAATTTGGGTGGTACTTTCCAAATTGTGTCCCATGCCTTCACTAATCACAGATAATGGTATATTTTGACTTTTAGCAATACTTGCCCAGGAATGTCTACTCACGTACATAGTAAGGTTCATTCGCAAACCTGCCAATTCGGCTATCCCTTTTAACTTGTTATTGGCAAATCGAAGCGCATTACGGTATTGTTGCCGTTCATTGCCGGTTGCCTTGATTATAGGTAACAAATAGTCGGTATCATTGAGAGGATATTTGTCCAGAATATCCTGCATAGGCTTTTCCCATTTTATGAACAGCTGCTGGCTCGTCTTTCTTCTGCGATATGAAAGGATTCCGTTTTTGAGGTCTGACTTTTTCAGATAGGCCATGTCCACAAACGACATTCCTCGGGTATAGAAGCTGAACATAAAAAGATCTCTTGCAAAATCCAGCTCTGGTTTCAATGACAAGTCTAGTCCCTTTATCTGTCTGATGTACTTCAATGAAATTGCTCGTTTGACGGTTTTGTCAATTTTGGTATAGACGTGCTTGAAGGGATAACGTTGAACGGTCAATTCTTTCTCTACCGCACGGTTATAAACGGCTCGGAGTATGCGGTGGTAAAAGGAAATTGTGTTCATGATGAGGCCTCTGGATTTCAGCCACGCTTCGTACTCCATCATCAATTCAGAAGAGATTTCTCCCAGCAGGACATCTTCACCTTTACGGAAACGCATGAAACTGTTGAATGCTGCCGTGTACGTTTCAACTGTCCGTTCTTTGTTCAGCCGTTTTAATTGGGTGATAACATTTTCCATAAACCGAAAAAACGACTGTTCGTTTGCAGAAGCATAAAACAATTTTACCACATAATCCGCCGTAAATTCACTTTTCTTATTTTCCAACTTCTCTATAATCATATGCAGCCGTTCCATATCATTCCGTAATCCTTGAACTACCGAATGAATAAGGCCTGTGCGTTCTTTACGAACAGGCCTAACTTTTGACTGTTTTTCATCCCATTCTTCCGGGAACACCTTATACTCGCTTGTAATCTGACGGACAATCCGGCGATGGATTATAAGATAAACAATACTGCCCGGACGGTCTACCACTATTGACGGGCGAAATTTTACTTTTACTGTTGTCATAATCTGTATTTATAAGTAAGTTATTGTTTGAGTTTGTAACTAACCAAGGGAATCACGGTAATACAGCATATGCACCAACCAATGAAAGAACTGATTATTTTCCACGATGGGACGTTCTGGAAGAGGTGAACGTTGGCCGCGAAAACACTATTTCTGAAAAAGAAACAAAACATCTCCCGAGAAAATCATAACTTTATTTATAGAATCGAAACTCTGGAGTATAAAGAAAAATACACGCCCTATCAATTAAATGAAATTGCAAAAGTATTAGATTGTTGATTTTTTTCTTGTGCCTTACTTGAAAAGGAGTGTATTGAGGAATACCATGAAACCCGCGAACAAAAACGGTAGGGAATTGGAAAAAAGTAAGAAAACAAGGGAAAATTGAATAAATAGAATAGTATCAGGAAAAATATAGATCAGTTGCAGGAAATATAAAGCAAAATATATGAAATCCACGCGCAAAGTTATGCTGAATAGGAATTTGGCAGTAAAGACGTGGCTCTAATTTAAAAAGTGCAAAACCTCAACAGGAAATAAAGAAACTCAAAAACTATAGGGAGATGCTCCTATCGGCCCCATGCCCCGTTCCTTCCCCGAGCCGTACAAAAGTATAAACAGGAAAGGGGAAGGTTATGGCCGGGCGATAGGGTCTTCCGAAGATTTACGTCTGTCCAGTTCGGATTGGGCCGCTTCCCGCATTTCTACAGAATAACGGGTCCTTAAACGAATTATTTCCCTTAATTCATCCTCGCTCATCGCGCCCAACCGGTGCTCCCGCTTTTCTTCCTCCGTCAGGTGTTTGTACGTTTGCCCGGAAGAAAGAGGTGCCGTCGGTTCTGCCGGTTCTGTATCCCGGGAAATTATAGGTATTTCCGAAACCGCTTGTTCCGAACGGCCTCCCGCTGGCAAGGCCGCTGCTTTAAAAGCATTTTTCCAGGATTCAAGCATCAACGGGAAGAGAAGCAACACATATCCCCAGGAAGTGATAGTCTTACCGACAACCGGGATCAGAAAAAGTACCGCCAAGATACAGCCGATGATCATTCCCCCTCCCAACGTTCTCATCCCGCACTCCCTTTCTTCAAAAACATTGGTCTTCGCAAAGCGGAAAAATCCGATACAGAGGATAATATAAGCCGGTAATTGCAATAAAAGAGCAAGGGCGTCGCCCACTATACCGGGCAGAAAAAAGCCTACCGTTGCAAACAAGAGGTGAATGCCCAAAGAGAGAAGCATCAAAATGCCGTAAACCAGAAAGGCTCCGCTTCCTTTCCGTTCATATCCTATACCGCGCAACAACAACACCCCGATCAGCCAGACCATCGTTCCTATGCCTGCGATAACGATATGCCTGATGCTGTTTCCGAACAAAATATTCAAAGAATAGGCGAAACCGGTAAACATGCACCAAAAGGCAATGACCCGGCTTCGGGCCTCGCTTCTTGCCGGATAAACCAGTATCATAAAAGATAAGTATACCGCGAAATATACGATATATCTTATTTCAAAAATAGAGTTCGGTATAGGCAGGTAATGCCACAGAAAAGTCAAAACGATAGGGCTGAATAACAGCAGGATGATCCAGCCGACACGCAAACGGGCCAACGGTTTGTAAAACAAAAAACAGATTTGACCCGCCATCCACAGCGAGTTCTCCAAATATATTCCCCCGATCTGCAACCTACGCAGGTCGGAATATTCCCCTGTTATCCCCAGATTCCCATACTCTAAAAAAATACTCAATAACAAAACCAACGCATGGACCACCACCGCGCCCATAAATATACCCGATGCCACTCTTCCCATTCCGTTCACACTACGAAACAATATAAATGCACCGATAAACGAATAAAGCTGGGAAAAAAAACTGACAGCCAGGGAAGTAAACTGCCCCGTACTTAAGTAAGCAAACACATACGGCAACCCGAATAGTAAAAAGCCCGCTCCGATTTTATTGGATTTCATATAGTCCATAATTGTTCGATTTATAGAGACAGGGATCTCATTTCTGGTAAAAACGGAAACCGGTCGAATCATTAAAACATCTATACAAAATTATAAAAAAAATGACGAAATCCAATTTTTCCTCCGGTACCCTATCGATGAGAAAGGGAAAAATTTACCTGGGCCTTATTCCGGTTTTTTACTAAAATATGTAAAATTCCCGCCCGCTATGATTTACATCCGTGGTTTTCCCGTATATTTGCACCGATATGAATAAAGTAAACCGTACATTTCTCTTTTTACTGGTTTTAGCAACCCTCATCTTTACCTTTTCACAGCAACTGGACGAAGCAGAGGGCTTATCTGACGGTATTCAATATACCGGGGAAGAAGAAAGTGTAATGGAAATTATCGATCTTGGGGAAGACGATTTCTATTCCTACCTCCAAACTTCCCGCAACAGGAAAGAGGGCGTACGAATTGCCGAAAAGATGGAAACACCGCCTCCGGTTGCCCCTATCCGAAAGGGAAATACCGAACCGGTCTTCCGCCAGAACAGAACCGTTCTGCGTTCCATTTTATGTATTTACCGAATTTAGCGACTTCCGGTTTATCTCCCTTTGTCATTTCGATGTAACCGGGACAATAAAATCCTTGTATTCATTCATGCCGGGCGTTCCTCCTGCCCTCCGGCTTCCGTTCATTTCGCAATGGTTTGAAAAGTCTCAGGGCCTGGAAAATACAAAGCAGCTGAAGGGGAATCGATCCAGGTCATCCGGGACGAAGAATTACCGAAAAACAGAAGGGAATAAACAGCAGCAGGGAAATAAAATCATTAATTTTGGCAATCTGAAAAACTTTTTTTAAAAAATATGGAAACCAAACATTATTCGGGATTAAAAGATACGGAAGTAGCGGAGAGCCGTAAAAAATACGGTTCCAATGTTCTGACACCTCCTGAGAGAACCCCTTTATGGAAGCTTTTTCTGGAGAAATTTAAAGATCCCATCATTCGTATTTTACTCGTAGCGGCGGGCCTTTCCCTCATCATATCCATTATGCATAACGAATATGCAGAGACCATCGGTATTTTTGCCGCTATTTTCCTGGCTACGGGCGTTGCCTTCTGGTTCGAAATGGACGCCAACCGGAAATTCAACCTGCTCAATCAGGTCAACGACGACGTGCCGGTTAAAGTGATCCGGGGAGGCAATATCCGCGAAGTAGCCAAAAGAGAAATCGTAGTCGGGGATATCGTGGTGCTGGAAACCGGAGAAGAAGTTCCGGCGGACGGAGATCTCCTGGAAGCGGTTTCTTTACAGGTAAACGAATCGACACTGACCGGAGAACCGGTGATCGACAAAACTACCGACCCCGTCGCCTTCGATGAAGAAGCGACTTATCCTTCAAACCGCATCCTCAGAGGAACTACTATCGTTAACGGGCACTGCATCTACCGGGTCACGACCGTTGGAGATGCTACCGAATTCGGGAAAGTGGCCGAAAAGTCGACGGAAATCACCGACGATAAAACTCCCCTCAGCAAACAATTGGAACGGTTAGCCCGATTGATCAGCATCGCCGGTTTTATCGTTGCAGGGGCTACCTTTGCCGGGCTTTTGGTAAAGGATATCGTTGCAGGCCAGCTGACGGCCGACAATCTGTTCACTTTGGATACCGCCGGACGGATATTACAATATTTTATGGTAGCCGTTACCCTCATTGTCGTTTCCGTTCCCGAAGGCTTACCGATGAGTGTAACCTTAAGTCTGGCGCTAAGTATGCGCAAAATGCTTAAAACCAACAATCTGGTCCGGAAAATGCATGCCTGCGAAACCATGGGAGCCACGACCGTGATTTGTACCGATAAAACCGGAACCCTCACCCAAAACCAAATGCAGGTATACCGGACCGATTTTTACGCTTTACCGGACCAAAAACTGGAAAAGGACGAAACGGCTTTTCTCGTCCAGGAAGGCATCGCCGTAAACTCTACGGCTTACCTGGATTTTACAGATCCTGAAAAAGTGAAAGCCTTAGGAAATCCGACGGAAGCAGCCCTGCTTTTGTGGTTGCATGCTCAGGGAAGCAATTACATCGAATACCGGGAAAACGCCCGCATCGTCGATCAACTAACCTTCTCTACCGAAAGAAAATACATGGCTACCGTTGTAAAATCCGCCTTTTCCGGAAAACACCTCCTGTATGTAAAAGGAGCTCCGGAAATCGTTTTTGCGAAATGCAAGGATGTAAGGACTACAGCCGGTTTTATAGCTGCATCGGACTACCGGGCAACTGTTGAAAGCCAGTTGCTCAGTTACCAGAATCAGGCCATGCGTACCCTGGGATTCGCCTATAAAATAGTGGAAGACAAAGAAACGGACAGTCTGGAAAGCCTGGCGCAGAACGATCTCACCTTTTTAGGCATCGCTGCCATTTCCGATCCCGTACGCCCCGATGTTCCGGCGGCGGTAGCTAAATGCCTGAACGCGGGTATAGACGTGAAAATAGTAACCGGCGATACTCCGGTTACTGCCCGGGAAATCGGAAGACAAATCGGAATCTGGAAAAAAGAAGATACTGAAGAACAAATCATCACCGGGGTGGATTTTGAAAAACTGTCGGATGAGGAAGCTTCCCGGCGTGTATTGAAACTGAAAATCATGTGCCGGGCACGGCCTACCGATAAACAACGTTTGGTAGAATTGTTGAAAAAATCGGGAGCTGTCGTGGCAGTAACGGGAGACGGCACCAACGACGCTCCGGCCCTCAACCATGCCGATGTCGGCCTCTCTATGGGAACAGGCACTTCCGTAGCCAAAGAAGCCAGCGATATCACCCTGCTGGACGATTCTTTCAACAGCATCGCCACCGCGGTGATGTGGGGACGTTCCCTTTACCGTAACATACAACGCTTTATCCTTTTCCAATTGACGATCAATTTATCTGCTCTTCTGATCGTTCTTTTAGGTTCGGTTTTCGGACAGGAATTGCCTTTAACGGTCACTCAGATGCTGTGGGTGAATATGATCATCGACACCTTTGCCGCCGCAGCCCTGGCTTCTCTCCCGCCCAATCCGGTGGTGATGAACGAAAAGCCGCGGAGACCGTCCGATTTTATTATCACCAGACCTATGCGTAACCGGATTTTCGGGATCGGTCTCTCGTTTACCGTAATTTTACTGGGCATGATGTTTTATTTCACGAATGCGGAAGGAATCATATCCCGCTATAACCTGTCCGTTTTCTTTACGACCTTCGTGATGCTGCAATTCTGGAACATGTTTAATGCAAAAGCCTTTTTATCCGGGAAATCCGCCTTTCACAAATTGAAACAGAGTACAGGATTCCTGATCGTGATGTTTGTGATCCCCCTGGGACAATTTCTGATCGTGGAATTCGGTGGAGAGGTGTTTAGAACGGTCCCGCTGACCCTCACGGATTGGGGAATTATCATCGGTTCCACTTCTTTCGTGCTGTGGATAGGCGAAGTATTCAGGCTCATCCGGAAATAGACGGTCGCTCACGCTTTACCGCTTTATTCAGTCAGGCCTGAAAATTTCGGAGTACTTACCCTTCCCCTTTGACCCTGGCTGTAGGAAATGGAACGGATGAGCTAGGAAACCTCTTGAAAAAGACGGCAGCTCGGAATGCGATCTGCCTGTATATTGGAAAGACAAAGAGACCAAAATAGACGCCTACGCTTATTACCCGCATACGGAAACCTCCGGCACCCGGTAAGGACGGAAAGTAAAAATCCGTCCTTACTTCTTTTTACGGCAGATCCAATACAAGGGGTGATAAGTTAACGGAAAACCCTTATCGGTCCGGAAACGGAAATAATCCTGGCAAAAACGGTTCATTTTCCCTTTGGTCCATACTTCGGTTCCTATCCCCCCGTTGACGCCTGTTTTTTTGATATGCCGGAGAATTTCCAGCGGTTCGGGAAACCAGAGCGTATGCAGGGCTTCTTCCCGGTACACGATATCGAATTTTTCCCCCAGCCATTTTTCCAGCAAAGAAGTAGAAGGATAAAACAAGCCTTTATCCGTCAATGTCCTCAGTTCCCTGAAATTTTCCGGACCGAACGTACTGAAAGCCAGCCAGCCTCCGGAATTGATGTGGGCGGCCAGTTTCTTCAGGGTGAGGGCCGGATGAACAAACCATTGAAAAGTAGCGGAAGAAATAATCAGATCGAAATTCCGTTCCAAAGCTATTTCCTCTATATCCCCGGCTAACTGGCTGCCAGCATCCATCCCGCACTCTTTCACGGTTTTACGGCACATCTCTTCAACCAAATCGTTCACCGTAAATGCAGCCGGAGAAAACCGTTCTTTTAAAAAACGACTCAGTAAACCCGTGCCGCAGCCGATCTCCAGAATACTGCCGGGAACCACAGGCATATAATCGGTCAGTAAACAAAACAAACGCTCTACCATCTGCTTTTGCACCGGCGCATTCGCTTCATAACTGTCTACACAACGACGAAAACGATATTTTATTTCAGTTTTATCAAGCATTTCTTTTCCTTTTTCCCCCATAGGTCAATATTCCAAAATTTCCCGCCAGCTTTTAAACTGATAAAACGGATAATGCCCTCCCTGCAGGAAGGAAACCGGGGCCCGCTCTTTCCACCAGGCGTACTGGCTTTCGGGAGGAAAGATGACATCCTGTTCGGAAATAAATACCCGGTCCCAGTGGAGGCAATTTTCCTGCTCAGAGCTGTATTCCCGGATTTTTCGAAGCTCTTCGGCCTGTCCCGACAACTCCCTCCCGGGTTTTTGATCCGCAAATCGTTTTATTTCCTCTTTCCCGGCCAGCATTCTGGAGAAAAACTTTTCCCGCCCCCTTTCGTCCATATTTTTTTCGGTCAGCACATACGTACGGTAAGGAATGCCGAACCGATCGTCCACCGGCCGCTCCGTGCCGTTTAAAGCGACTTTCTTTTTTATCGCCACCTTCCAGGTGGGTAAAACATGGGCGGCAGCCCATACTCCCATCGACCAGGCAACGACATACACCTCCCGATACCCGCTGAGAGCCGGAGGGTCTTCCGAGTTCAGCGAACGATAATCCGAACACATCAGCAGGTCTGCATCCTTTTCCAGATGAGCGATCACTTTTTCGTCCATTCCCCATCCGTTGAAAAAAACGATGACCAGATCCGTACTTTTTCTATATAACCACTCTATTCGCATCTTTTTTCGAAATTTTTCATTCCGTTTCTATTTCTTCCAAACCGTTTTCCAGAAAATCGAAAAGGCATTCGTAATCTTCTTCGGGAATCGCCGCATTGAGAGAAAACCGGATACGAGCCTCATTCCGGGGTACGGTCGGATACCTTACCGGCAGGGCGTAAAAACCGTTATCCCGGAGAAGTTCCGCCATCTCGATACTGCTTTCATTCGAACCGCACAGGAAAGGGATAATGTGAGAGCTTCCCCGGGTTTCGAATCCTTTTTCAAGAAGAATCCCCCTCAAACGCCCGGCAATCTCTGCGATCTTCACCCGCAAAGTATAGAAATCGGGCATCTTATTTAAAACAAAACGGGTCCAGGCTACATTCACCGGAGGAAGAGCCGTGGTAAAAATCAGACTTCGCTGGGTATTGATCAGAAAATCCCGGAACAAGGCGTTGCATACCACGAATGCGCCTACCGAAGCGAATGCTTTACCGAAAGTTCCGACAATAAAATCGATATCTTCTACACAGGCCTGTTCTTCGCAGCATCCCAGGCCGTTTGTCCCCCTCACCCCGATTGCGTGAGCCTCGTCCACATATAAAAAAGCATCGTACTCTTTCTTTAATTCACACAATTCCTGCAGATCGGCTACGTCTCCGTCCATACTGAAAACGGATTCGGTCACGATAAATACATTTTCGTATTGGTCCCGCCTCTGACTGAGAATATTCCGCAGGTGTTCCAGATCGAAATGGCGGTAACGTACCGTCTCGGCTTCGCTCAGTTTCATACCGTCGATCAGACTCGCATGCACCAATTTATCGGCTACAATCAAATCCCGTTTGGTAGTCAATGCCGGAAGAATACCCGTATTGGCATGATAACCCGAACTGAATACCAGGGCCGCCTCCTTACCGTACAAATCACACAGGTCTTGTTCCAGTAAAGGGTAATAGAGGTGATTCCCGGATAACAAACGGGAAGAAACCGCTCCGTAAGACAAGGCTTTGACATCCGTTTCCGCATAAAATTCTTCCAATAAGCGGGGATTGGAAGAGATTCCCAGGTAATCGTTGGAAGAAAGGTTCAGCATTTCCCGCCCCTCTTCATGTATAAGGAATCCATTATGCTGAATGTCCCGGAGTTGCCGGTAATTCCCCGCTTCCCGGATCCGGTTCAGTTTCGAACTATATCTTTCTGTATTCATACTCTATCTGTTATAAACGTTCCACGACCCTCACCAGAGCCGAAGTTAAAATCCGTAATTCCTCGGGGCGGATGATAAAAGGAGGCATAATATAAACCAGTCGCCCGAACGGACGAACCCAAACCCCTTCCTGAACGAATTCTGCCTGAATTTTGCCCATATCCACCGGTTCTTTCACTTCCACTACCCCTATGGCCCCCAACACCCTCACATCGGCCACCTGCGGAAAAGAAGCGGCGGGTGACAGTTCGTCCCTCAACTGCTTTTCGATGGCTCCGATCCGGTTTTCAAGCTCATAACTCAAAACCAGATCGACGGAAGCATTGGCCACGGCACAAGCCAACGGATTACCCATAAAAGTAGGACCGTGCATAAAAACATAAGGTTCCCGGGAACAAATCGTACGGGCTACCTCCTCGCTGGCCAGAGTAGCCGCAAAACTCATATACCCTCCTGTGATGGCTTTTCCGATACACATAATGTCCGGACTGATACCGGCATGTTGTACCGCCCACAATTTCCCCGTTCTGCCGAAACCGGTTGCAATTTCGTCACAAATAAGCAATACGTCGTACTCACGGCACAGTTCCCTTACCTTTCGCAGGTATTCGGAAGAATAAAACCACATACCTCCCGCACCCTGTACGATCGGTTCCAGAATAACCGCCGCCGTATCCCCCTGATGCAGCCGGAGGCAGTTTTCCAGTTCTTCCGTATCCGAGGCCCGGCAAGCCTCCCCGAAACGGCATTCGGGACGCCGGATAAAATATTGCAGGGGCAAACTCCCGTGAAAAATGCCGTGCATACCGGTTACCGGGTCACAAACCGACATGGCGTTCCAGGTATCTCCGTGATATCCCTTCGTAATCGTCAGAAAATTTTTCTTCTCTTCCCGTCCTTTCGCATACCAGTATTGTAAAGCCATTTTCATGGCCACTTCCACAGATACGGAACCGGAATCGCAGAAAAAAATCTTTTCAAGCCCCTCCGGGGCAACCGATAAAATTTTCCGGGCCAATTCCACGGCCGGCCGGTGCGTAAACCCTCCGAACATGACATGAGCCATCTCCCGGAGCTGCTTTTCCAGAGCGGCGTTCAATACCGGATGATTATAGCCGTGGATCTCACACCACCAGGAGGACATTCCGTCCACCAGCTTCCTCCCGTCTTCCAGTTCGATATACACTCCTTCCGCCCTTTTTACCGGATACACGGGTAAAGGGTCGACCGTCGAAGTATAGGGATGCCAGATATGCTCCCTGTCGTATTGCAGTAATTGTTCCGTATTCATAGATTAATCGTTATTATAATTCTGAAATTACAGCGTAAATCCCAGAGAAGTAACCTTCTCCATATCTTCTTTCACCTGGGAACCGACGGTAGTCAGCAAATCCCCGACGATAGCCGCATTAATTCCCGCCCCGATAGCTTCCGATTCCAGATGCTTGATCCGCAAACGTCCTCCGGCAAAACGTAAAAAAGCGTCAGGATGGAGAAAACGGAAAACGGCTATCGTGCTCAATAGGTCTTCATCACTCAAACCGGCGGCCTTCTCCAGGGGAGTCCCCGGAATAGGATTCAATATGTTCACCGGAATGGATTTTATTCCGAGTTCCCGGAGCATAAGGGCCAGATCCACCCGGTCCTCCACACTTTCCCCCATTCCGATAATCCCGCCGGAACATACTTCCATCCCGATTTCCTGAGCGGCCCGGATGGTTTCCAGCTTATCGGACATAGAGTGGGACGTGCACATTTCTCCGAAATAGCGGGCAGAAGTTTCCAGATTGCAATGATAGCGCAGGATGCCGGCTTCCTTCAGTTTCAGCAGTTGGTCCTTCCGGAGCAATCCCATAGAAGCACACAACTTGATAGGGAATTGTTCCTGAATCCGGCGGGCATAGCCGCAAATTTTCTCCAGATTCCGGTCGGAAAGCGAACGTCCGCTCGTTACGAAAGAAAATTTATCTACGCCGTAACCCGCATTCAGCCGGGCCAGTTCCATACAAACCGATTCCTCTATCAATTCATACTCCTGAACATGAGTTTTGAATACCACCGATTGCGCACACCATTTGCAATTTTCAGAACACCGCCCCGACCGGGCATTCACAATAGAACAGGTATCGAATTTCCGGCCGCACATTTTGTCCCGGATTTCTCCCGCCGCCCGGTATAAAGAGACCTTGTCGGGGGTACGCATCAGTTTCAGAGCCTCTTCCCGCCCGATCCTGCCTCCGTTTAACACTTTTTGTTTCAGTACATCGATGCACATAATTTTCTGTATTAAAAAAGGGACATACCGGCAAAACGGCATATCCCTCCTATTTTTTGACTTCCGTATATATTTCCGCAGGAATCCGGAGAACACACCAATCCTTCAACCGGACAACAGCCGTACCACTCCTGCCTGTCTTCCAACTCCTCCGGCACATTTTCCGCCTCCTCCTGCTCCCGCACAATCAGTCCTTTCCGGGCAGACTTCAACAATACCGTCTTACACATACCTAACCTCAGTACGGAAATACATACTTCCCGCCCCATGGCTGCAAAAACGGCAAAATTTTTTCTGCTCCAATGAGAAAAGTATACCTTGCAAGTACCGATGTGAATGTTCCGTTCCATATAAAAACGGTGCAAGTTAATAAAAACTTTTATTTTAAAAGCGGATTTTTTTTATTAATATTGCTCTCTACCGAAACGGAACAGAGTAATTTCTCATCCGTAAAAACCCTTAAATAAAAACACTATGGGAAAAATTGATCTCCAGCGTATTTATAAAAGAAGAAAAACCGACCGGGATATTTTTCAGGAATTAATGACCTTCAAAGTAAGAGAAATTTTGCTGATTGCGAATTATTACGATGCGTATACCATCGAAAGAGAGGGCCAGTTTACCGACAAAGTTTACGGAGAATATCTGCAGGTAAATCTATATACGGCTCCCCGTTTCACTTCGGTAGCCAGCGAAAAGGAAGCCTTCGAATTGTTGGAAAAAAGAAATTTTCACCTGATTATCATCATGGCCGGTCTGGATAAAGAAACTCCGGGCATAGTCAGCCGGCATTTAAAAGAAAAATATCCGCACATTCCCCAGCTTATGCTGGTCAACAACAATGCCGATCTGGCTTATTTCGACAGCATAGAACAGGAATTGAGCAAAAGTATCGAACGGATCTTTGTGTGGAACGGTTCCACGACCATTTTCCTGGCCATGGCCAAATACATAGAAGATAAAAAGAATCTTCCCGTAGATACCCGCCTGGGAGATATCCGGGTTATCTTGCTGGTAGAAGACTCCATCCGGTATTATTCACGCTACCTCCCTTTGTTGTACAGCGAAATCGTCACCCAAACCCAGGAACTCATCCGCCACGAACCGGAAAACGACGACATGAGCCTGATCATGAAAATACGGGTACGGCCTAAAGTAATATTAGTCAGCACTTTCGAAGAAGCCACCTCCATCATCGATCACTACCGGGACAACCTCCTGTGTGTGATTTCCGACGTAAAATACAGCCGTAACGGCATCGAGGACGAAGATGCCGGAGTCGAGTTAATCAAATATGCCCAGCAAACCGATGATAAAATACCTTGCCTCTTGCAAAGTCACGACGCGGAAAACGCCAAAAGGGCAAAAAGCGTCAAAGCGGCTTTTATCAATAAAAATTCCGTCATCCTGGGATTGGAGATTACCCGGTTTATCAAAGAACGGCTGGGGTTCGGCGATTTTATTTTCAAAGACGCAAACGGAAAGCCCATCGATAAGGCCAGTTCCATTGAAGAATTCAGGCAAAAACTGGCGACTATTCCCGATGAAAGTATAGAATATCATTCCATCCGGAACGGAATTTCCACCTGGTTTATGGCCCGGGGACAAATCAGTCTGGCCAAACGGCTGAGAAGATACAGTTTTGAAGATTTTAAAACCACGGACGAAATTCGACAATTTATTCTGCATGTTTTCGAAAGTTATGAATTGAAAAAAATACGGGGCCGGATCATCAATTTCCGTCCCCAACTGGTAAACTCCAACCGCTATATTACGAGTCTGGGAAAAGGGTCGCTCGGAGGGAAAGGCCGGGGCATGGCTTTCCTGTCCAATTTCATCGAAAACGTCTCACTGAAAAAACTGATTCCCGATTTAAAAATAGCCATTCCCAAAACGGCGGTTATCGGGGTGGATGAATACGACACCTTTATCGAAATCAACAACCTGATCCAGATGGTATATACGGAAAAAAATTACGATACCGTCAAAGAAGCTTTCATCAAAGGGAATTTATCCCCTCAACTGCGGAAACGGCTGCGGGAATATCTGGAAGTAATGAAAAAACCGCTTGCCGTCCGTTCGTCAGGCCTTTTTGAAGATTCCCTGAGCCAGCCCTTTGCCGGAGTATACGCCACCTACCTGATTCCGAACAACCATCCGGACCTCGACCGACGGTTGACGGAACTGGAAACGGCTGTTAAACTGGTATACGCCTCCATTTATACCGATGATTCCAGGGCTTATTTCAACGCCATCGATTATGTCATCGAAGAAGAAAAAATGGCCGTTATCATCCAGGAAGTGGTCGGCAACGAGCACAACGGTAAATATTATCCCAACGTCAGTGGAGTGGCGCAATCCTATAACTTCTACCCTTTTTCTTACATCAAACCGGAAGACGGCTTTGCGGTGATTGCCATCGGATTGGGCGCATATGTGGTAGGCGGTGAAAAAACCTACCGTTTTTGTCCGCGTTATCCCCGCCTTCAACTGGCTTCCATCCAGGATGCAATGCGGGACTCCCAAAAGCATTTTTACGCCGTCGACTTACAAAATCAGAATTACGATTTGACCCGGGACGGAGAACAAGCGGCCATCAAGCGGTATGAACTAAAGGAAGCCGAAACCGACGGTACGCTCACTCACTGCGCTTCCGTATATGATTTCTTAAACGACCGCATCGTTTACGATTTTCATACCAAAGGCGCCCGCATCGTCAACTTCCCCGGCTTGCTGGAATACGGCCAGATTCCATTGCCCGCCGTTCTGGAGGTATTGCTGGACATTTTTGCCCAGGCCATGGGCTCGCCCGTAGAAATCGAATTTTCCTTGAATATGGAAAAAGAAACCCCTACCCTTTACCTTTTGCAAATCAAACCCCTGATAAAAAACGACTTCCAGATCAACCTCGAGCATCTGCCGATCCGGCCGGACAACATTCTGTTGAAAGCGACCAAGGGAATGGGAAACGGCAGAATCGACTCCATCCGTCATGTCATCTATATCGATCCGGACAAATTCGACCGGCTGAAAACCGAAAAAATGGCCGAAGAAGTGAAAATCCTGAACCAGAAACTGGCCGACGCCGGTGAAGGTTACCTGTTGATCGGACCGGGCCGCTGGGGTACCCGTGATCCCCTCACCGGTATACCGGTAGTATGGTCCGACATCTCCATGGCCCGGGTAATCGTTGAACAGGGATTGAAAGATTACCCGCTCGACGCCTCTCTGGGTTCTCATTTTTTCCATAACGTCACCTCCATGAAAGTCGGTTACTTTGCCATTCCGTACGATTCCGGAGATTCCTTTATCAACTTCAGGCTATTGGCCGGACAGGAAGTCGTGGAAGAAATGAAATACGCCCGGTTGGTCCGCTTCGCCGATCCCTTAACGATCCTAATGGACGGGAAAAGACAGACCTCGCTTATCCTCTACGGCAAAGACGCCTTCATCGAAAAATAAACAATCACGGGGACGGGGCATTTGTACAATCCGCAATCAGGAAATCCGGGGTATCAGAGTTAACACTTCTGACTCCCGGACGTCTGTTCCTACAAAAGTGCTATGCCCTTTTATGATAATAACAAAAATTATCTGACAATCCCCAGATGATATCTGACCGTAAAGGCCATTCCTGCAGCGCTACGATCCTAACCGGTAATGTCAGCAACGGGTCTTTCTCTCTCTGTAATCGCCTTCTTCAAGATCCGGATGTTCTTTCTCGTATATCCGAAAGAGCAGGCCACGCTTTGCTTATTCAGGTCGTTCACGCTGTTGATCCATACTTGTCCCCGGTCAAATACCATGAAGACCTGCTCTCCCCTTGTAGCACTCCACCAGTGCGGATGCGTACGGGCCACAATACAATCCTCCCCGGCATGGTCTACCGTCCAATTATTTTCCCGGGCCACCCCTTCCACTACTTCCCGCAGAGTTTCCTTGGAAAGCGATGTCGGCACTGCCTGAAAATTAAGTTTCACACGCTGATTGCGCCAAAAGATAAGAGCCAGCCCTACAGGCAGCAACCCGCACCAGAACCAGTGGAAAAACAAATTTTGCCGGCCGTTCACCAGATACTCATACAAGTGGAAGAGCAGTAAAAAGAACGGAAAACTTCCTAAAAGCAAAGGAAAACCGTAATGCGTCAACGCCCATTCCGTACCCAGATTCAGCCGTTTATACCGGAGGACAAATTCGGCCGTCTCCTCCCGGGATTCCTTGTGAAAACGCAGCCACATCCCGCCAAAAATCAGGATACCGCCGATAACCACGACCACCATCACTCCCTTACTTTTGCCGGACGGAGCTTCTTGCTTTTCTCTTTCCCTCCCGATTTCCCGGTTTTCCAGCAGATAGGATACACCCCCGAAACTCAGGTTTTCCACCGAGCAAGTAAAAGTTTTGCCACCCTCGGAGGGCACATTATAATAGAATTCGTAGGTTTCTTTCCTTTCCGTGCTATCAGACTTTTCCCCTACCGGATCTTTTGCAGAGGAGAAGTCCCAACTCTTCCCACTGGGTGCATATTTCCGGTTCCCTACCACAAGCAGAGGCGACAGCTTATCCGGACGACGGTTGCAGAAAAGAGTCACCCGGAGCGTTTCGCCCTTTCCCGGATGCGGTCCGGAAGCGGTGAGACGACATTTCACTCCCTCTATATCCCGCACCGCAGGTTTTATCCGGACGCTAAGCGGGGGTGTACCATATTCCTTACCATTTATCTGCACGGATACCAGGGGTAAGTCGACAATACCCTCCTTCAAAAAGCGGACATCAAAAGAGAACCCTACTACATTCACCTGCTCTTTCTTCCCGTCCACTACTCTCATCAACATCATCCGGCGGGATTTCGGCCCCCTCACTACCTCTATCCCTCTCCCGAATTCAGGTGGTCTCACCGAATCAAACGGAACCGTACAACTGTAAGTCAATTCTACTTCCTGGCCTACAAAGATTCCGGTATCGGTCGTATCTACCTCTATGAAAAAGCGGCGCTCCGTCAGTGCACGTAATCCCAGGACCAAAAATAACACTACAACTGAACACCTCGCTTTACCTGTAACGCTCCCGATAAAGAAACGAAGCCATCTGTTCTCTTTTCTCATACTTATCAATTTACCGCACGCACACCTCCCTATGTTTGCGTCCGATATTCACACGCAAAGATATATTTTTTGCTAAAACTTAGGGCTATTCCGAAACCCACGACCCTACACTTCTTTTGCTATCAGACAAAACCTACTGATGATCAAAAAAATTTATAAATCAATTCCATAAATTCTCGATTGCACTCCCCACGGATGATAGCCTTCACCCAGATAACAAAAACCGTATTTCTCGTAATAACCGACATGGTCTGTGCAAAGGTACAATTTGGCAAGGCCCGCTTTCCGGGCATCCTCTCCGGCTCTTTCGATAAGCAACCGTCCATAACCATTACCTCGGTGATTCTCGTCAATAAACAAGGCACAAAACCAGGGATATAGCACACCTTGTACAGTGCCCTGCCAACTGGCCGTCATAGGCAACAGCAGAAATTCCGGTGTTTGAGAGTCCCTCTCCGCCAAGCGGAGAACAGGCGCCACAACCGTTCAGGCTTTAATCAGCGAATAAAGCAAATGGAGTTCCTGATGTAGTTTTTTCGTGTCCAATCCCTTATAAAACGCTTCTTCAAACGACCTGCCCCAAAAAATATGATGGAACATCGAAGCCGTTTGCTCGACATCCAATTCCCGCCGGATTTCTCCCCTTTCCTGCGCCTCGCCGATCATCTTCACCCACAAACGGTAGTTCCCTTCCAGAAAAGATTTCATTTTATCGTCTACATCCGGATAATACAGGCGCACCTGGACCAGCATGTGGAAATAATACAGGTTCAGGCTGCATTCCCCCGGATTATGGCCGTCGTCCAGTAGCCTCACCATCTGCTGCATCGTGCGTTCTATCCCTTCTACATATTGGTCGATAAAGTCGGGTATGGATCTGATAGCTGTAAACCGGTACTTGTTTTCAGGGCGTTGCATTTCGAATAAATACTTATCCACAACCGCCATGTACAAATCCTGCTTAAACGGAAAATAATAGAGCAGTCCCGCCTTCGACAGTCCGCAGGCTTTGGCGATTTCCGTCTGGCTCGCCTTCTCATAGTTCAGTTTGGCAAACACCCGCAGGGCATTTTCCAGCACTTCGTCCCGGTTCGTAATCATATTCCTTTAGCTTTCTGTTTCAGGTGACTAATATACAGTTTTCTCCCCGGATCTGTCCTTTTCCCGGCTTGTTTTTTGTCGGGCAGCAGACGGAACGTTTGCCGGATATTGCCTTACCACTCGATTTCCTGCAAACCCCGGCTGCGGAGATATTCATTCGCCTTGCTGAAATGCCGGCAACCGAAGAATCCCCGGTCAGCTGACAAAGGCGAAGGATGGGGAGCCGTCAGCACACAATGCCGCTTCCGGTCGATAAAAGCCCCCTTCTTCTGCGCATACGATCCCCACAGCATAAACACGATATTCCTGCGCTCGTCATTCAGATGCCGGATCACAGCATCCGTAAATTCTTCCCATCCCCTGCCCCGGTGCGAACCGGCCTGATGTGCCCGGACCGTCAGGATGGCATTCAACAACAACACGCCCTGTTCTGCCCAGCGTTCCAGCCGTCCCGACTCCGGCACAGGTTTTCCCAGGTCGTTCTGGATCTCCCGGAATATATTCACCAGCGAAGGCGGAAAAGGTACACCGTCCATCACCGAAAAACACAATCCGTAATACTGTCCCGGCTCATGGTAGGGATCCTGTCCGAGAATCACCACTTTCACCTTTTCAAACGGACAGGTATTGTAAGCATGAAAAATCCGGCTGCCCGGAGGAAATACCGTATACTGCGAATATTCCTCTTTCACAAACCTGGCCAGCCGCTCGAAATAAGGCTTGTCAAACTCTTCCTGCAGCCGCTGCCGCCAGCTTTCTTCGATTTGTACCTTCATAAAATAAAACAGATTCAACTATTCACCTTCCGGCTCACCCTTCCCCTCCCATTCAGCGAAACACCGGATACCCCAAAAATATAATTTTATTTCATAAAAGTAAACAGAAATTCACACGCATCTGTCCAATCCTTCCCCCGCAATAATGGACCCCGCGGCGACGTGTAACCCAAACCTACTGCCCACAGCTACAAGCGGGTACAAAAACAAAACGAGGCCCTTCGGCATCTGCCGGACCGCTCCGTTGCCGAATAGCCCAAAAGACAGGTTCCTGCGCGCTATAAATTCCGCTTATTTACTACCTTTGCATAAAGACCAAAAAACAACACCATGCAGATACTCTTATCCTGTGCCAAAGATATGACAACCCGGCCGGAACTTTCACCGGCACTCTCAACAAAGCCGAAATTCCTGGAAGAAGCCCAACATCATGTCTTGCAACTGGCGGCCTTCACGGAAGCAGAATTGGGGAAAGCCCTCAATTGCAATGCACGACTGGCCGTCCTGAACAAACTACGCTACCTCTCTTTTTTCGATCCCGGCGATAGCGGGGCTGCCGTGCTGTCCTATAACGGAATGGCCTACCGGCATCTGCGTGCCTGGGAATTTACAGACGCCGACTATGCATATGCCAACAACCATCTGTGGATTTGCTCATTTCTATATGGCCTGCTCCGGCCGATGGATCGCATCAAAAACTACCGGCTGGAAGGCAGTGTGAAACTGCCGGACAACGACGACCGGAGCATGTTCGACTTTTGGAAACCCTTGCTGACGGATGTGCTGATCCACTCGGTGAAGCAGGACGACGGCTGCCTTGTGCATCTTGCCACCGAAGAAATGACCCGCCTGTTCGACTGGAAACGGGTGAAACGCGAAGTGCACGTGCTGGAACCTCAATTCTTCGTCCGCGACGGCGACAAACTGAAAACCATCGTGGTATATGCCAAAATGTGCCGGGGCGCCATGGCCCGCCACATCCTGCAAAACCGCCTCACCATCCGGGAGGAACTGACCGCCTTTTCCTACGAGGAATTCCGCTATCAGCCCGGAGCCCTCCCCGCAAAACCGGACGTGCTGCCGTTTGTGCTGGAATGAATCCGCCTCTCCCCCGGCCTGATTCAACCGCAACGACCGCATTGGTTTATGGAAAAAAATCCGTAACTTGTAAAAGCCAAACGGTCGGTTAAAATCGCGTGCCATGAATACCATCAGTTTTAAACAAGTCGAAGAAAAGATCATCACTTTACGGCACACTCCGGTCATGCTCGACTCCGATGTAGCCGAATTATACGGAGTGGAAACCAAGCGGATCAATGAAGCGGTAACCCGGAACCCCGGGAAATTTCCGCCGGAATATATTATCTGGTTAACTAAAACAGAATGGGATGGATTGAAGTCGCAATTTGCGACTTCAATAAAAGGAGGTAAAACGAAACTTCCTTTTGCCTTCACCGAACGGGGACTGTATATGCTGGCAACCATTCTGAAAAGCGAACGGGCTACCCGGACGACCCTCGCCATTATCGACGCTTTCTACAAGCTCCGTTTACTGACGCGGCAATTAACGGCCCTGCCCGATGCGGACGAACCGGCCCGGAAATCCATTCTGCAAAAGAGCGGCGAACTGATTGCGGACTTACTGACGGACGAACTGCCGACAGTCACAACCGAAACAACAGTGGAGCTCAATCTGGCTGTTTTGAAAATCAAACATTCGGTCACGAAAAGCGGACGACCGGATGAAGCAAATCAATAAACAGGGATACGTTCAAAACCCTTTCTCTTAGTACTAAAATAAAAAACCAACCAACCAGTTGGTTTTATTCACTCTTTTTATATCTTTGCTACGTGCAAACAAGGCCCGGCATGGTGGTGAGCGTTCGCAAACTGCGTCGGACAAGGGTATTGCCACGCAGCAGACCCACGCACAGACAGGAAAGTCATTCACAACAACCGGTAAGGCCGCAGTGTCATTCCTTGTTTAACAGAGACAGAAAAATGAAGTATTGGAAACTATTAGGATTAACGGGCATCCTCCTTTTCTTCACTGCCCCAATCGTGTCCGCCCGTGTACGGATCGCTTTCGGCGACCGCGAAGTCATAACCAAAGTGGCCGACCTGCCGGATACCGAAGAATATAAAACCAAAGAGGGTAACTACATTGATCTCGCCATCTACCACAAGGAGTTCACCATCGCATCCGCCCTTCCCTTATACATCGAAAAGGGACCCCGGTTAGTGGGCTATTGCGAAAAAGAAGAGGCCTATTATGAACTGACGGAGAAGCAACTGGCCGCCATTCTTAAAGCCAATAATCTGGACGGTAACAAACTGAACCGGCTCAGCTTTTACACCCGTTATGGCGGCAAACTGATCGTCTTCGCCGTTCTCGCCCTGATCATTCGCGGAATCAGGTCCGGCAAAAAGAAAAAAACAACACCCATACAGGTATAACCATTTAATATTAATCACTTAAAAACCATACATTATGTCATTTTACCCGATTATCGTCATCGCCTGCATCGCCTTCTATGGCGGCTATTATTTCTACACCAGGCGCCGCAACGCACAGCAGGCCGAGAAAGTGAACGCCACCGATTTCAAAACGGAATTTGTCAACGCTGCTCGCTACCGGGACAAATACCTCCACAAGGAACTCTCTTTCCTGCAGGAAGCGATGGGGCAGGAAAAGATCGACAGCTTCAACTACGCCAGCCTTGAATACAACACCACGGACGTGGTCAAGGATGCCGTCAAGGACAAACTGATAGGCATGGCAACCCTCGGAACGGTGCGGTTCAATACCGTACATACAGCCAAATATGTGATCCTGAGTGGTGACAATCTCCACCTGCTCGACGCGGATACCGACGGAGACATCGAGCAGCATTTCGTCTTCAACCGCGACCGCCTCGAACAAGCTACCCTCACGGAATATCCGCTTGAAGGCCAGGTCAAAGCGCAGGCACAGG
>CAJMSX010000014.1 GCA_905216195.1 uncultured bacterium | reverse complement strand
GGCTTTCCCGGGAGTCGGGAAAAGTGATCCGAAAAAGAACGGCTCGCTCGGTAGGGGTCATCTCCGTCACAATATCGTGATCGGCCAGATATACCCGGTAGTAATAAGGTTTTACGACTTCGGCTTTGTGAGAGAACCAACTTTGACGTTCCTCTTCCGTAATCTTATTACCAATCACCGGCATGATGGAAAATTGACCGTAATCATTGATCCAGGGACTGGGCTGGTGGGTTTGTTTAAATCCCTTCAACCGGTACTGATCGTACACATAGGCCCAACCGTCACCCATTTTTCCGGTCTGGGGCATCCAGAAATTCATTCCCCAGGGACGGGCAATAGCCGGATAGGTATTACCCGCAGATAAGTTCACTTCGGAAAGAGTCCCCATTAAAGGATTTACATAATCGGCATAATTTTCAGGGAACGTCTGGGCAGCCCCTCTCATCCCCAACAGGCACCCGATCCCCGCTAGGATCCAAAATATTCTGTTCATCGGATTGTATTCGTTAAAATCATCTTACAATAATAACGAATTTTAATAAAATATTCTCTTCTTCTTTCTCCTTTTCTTTCTGCGGCTTCTACCGCCAGAAGAGACACCTGATCCTCCGGCGGCCGGGGTCCATCAGCCGGTTTTCTCCGGCCCCAGACAAAAGACGGAAGGAGTCACATCGGCAGATAAATTATTTTTTTGGTTCCGAAGTAATCTTCCCGGAAAAAATCGGAAATAGCATATAATTTTGCCACAGAAGCACAGAATTTCATTTCCTCTTCAAAATCTCCTCCTTTCAGATACAGCAACCCGTTCGGTAAAGCGTTACGGGAGCGGAGGCCGATTTTTCCCCGGATCAGCCTGACAAAAGCCGGTAAGGCCGTAACGGCCCGGCTGACAATAAAATCGTATTTCCCGGGTAATTGCTCTACCCGGATCTGTTCCGCCTTTACATTTTTCAACCCTAAAGCCCCGGCTATACCGGTGACCACTTTGATTTTTTTGGCAATAGAATCCACCAAATGAAAGTGAACGTCGGGAAACAGAATAGCCAAAGGGATGCCGGGAAAACCTCCGCCCGTTCCCACATCCAGTACGCGGGTTCCCGGTTCGAAACGGATAACCTTTCCGATACTCAGGGAGTGAAGTACATGATGGACGTATAACGCATCTATATCCTTACGGGAAATTACATTGATTTTCTCGTTCCATTCCCGGTAAAGCGAATCCAGGCGGCCGAATTGCTCCCGTTGCCGTAAACTCAGGTCCGGGAAATACGTATCGATGAGATTCATAATTTGTTTCTTTTGGCATTATACAAAGGCAATACGATCAGACAAAGAGCCCCCAGAAAAATATAAAGCAAGGTCATCGTACCGTGGGTAAGCAAAGCGAAAGTACGCACCAGACTCTCTATGCCCGGAGTGTCGGGCAGATAAATCAGCAGGGAAGCGATAACCATAAAATGCCAGGCTCCGATACCTCCCTGTACAGGCGCCACCATACCGTAACTGCTCAGGACAAAAACGGTCAGTGCGACCAGAGGACCTAAATCCGATGTAAACCGGAAACAGAAAAAACACACGTAAAACATCAGATAATACATCAGCCAGATAAAAAGGGAATAGGCCACAAATAACCATTTGTGTTTCACATGCAAAATGGATAATAATCCTTCTTTCAACCCCTGTCCGAAGCCTTTTAAACGTACATAAAAGGGAGTACGCTTCAAAATGATCCAGGACAAATACAATACAGCAAGCAGAACTACCCCCGCCACCCAAATCCAGGGAGAATGTAAAAAAGAGTACACCTTCCGTTCTATGGCTTCGTTTCGTTCCAGAAAAAGTCCGAGCTGCCTGAACTGAGTGAGAATAACGGCCAGGGTAAGGCTCAGCAAAATAAGCAGATCGATCACCCGCTCCGTTACGACTGTTCCCAATAATTTTGAAAAAGGAACGTGTTCGTATTTGCCGACTACTCCGCAACGGGTAAATTCCCCCATACGGGGTAAAGCGATATTGGCAAAATAACCGATCATCACACCCATAAAACTATTCAAAAAACGAATCCGGTACCCCATGGAACGGGTCAGCAATTGCCAACGCAAGGCCCGGGCGATATGACTCAATATTCCCATTCCGATCGCCACCCAAATCCAGGTATAATCCACATCTTCCTTCAAAACCTTCTTTAAATCCGTCCAGTTCTGGTCCCTGTACACCAGCCAGAAAAGAAAAAGAGTGATAAAAAAGAAAAGAAAAAATTTGATAATCCGTTTATATACAAGTCGCATAAACCTTTAATCCCTCATAATTCAAAGGGCAAATGTAAATAAATAAAAATACAATCGGTATATTATTTTCAACCTATTTCGTTACTTTTGCAACATGAGTATCGTCAAAGCCAAAAAAAGTCTGGGACAACATTTCCTGAAAGACCAGAATATCGCCCGGAAAATTACTGAAAGTCTTTTGCCGGTAACCCGGGAGGTTCTCGAAATCGGTCCGGGTATGGGGGTTCTTACCCGATATTTGTTTGCTAAAGCAGATTTTTCGGTTAAAGCCGTAGACATCGACCGGGAATCCATAGCCTACCTGCATCAGGAAATACCGGAGCAACGGGAACGTATCGTATACGGAGACTTTCTGAAAACCGATATCCGCGACTGGTTTTCCGGTCCCTTCTCGGTCATCGGAAATCTGCCTTATAACATCTCCTCTCAGATATTTTTCAAAATCATCGAAAACCGCGATCTCATTCCTCAGGTAGTCTGCATGATACAGAAAGAAGTCGCCGAACGCATCAGTGCAAGCCACGGAAGTAAAACCTACGGCATTTTGAGTGTCTTTTTGCAGACCTTTTACGACATCGAGTATCTGTTTACCGTCGGGGAAAAAGTATTTGATCCTCCTCCCAAAGTGAAATCCGCCGTAATCCGGCTGATCCGGAACGAAAGAAAAAGCACGGGATGCAACGAAAAATTCTTTTTCAACGTAGTTAAAACCGGTTTTAACCAACGCAGAAAAACACTCCGCAACTCCATCAAATCGTTGCTTCCTCCGGATTTTCATTCCGATTACCTGAATTTACGACCGGAACAACTGAGTGTAAACGATTTTATTACCTTGTGCGGAGAAATCGAAACCGGCACAGCAATTAATAGGGATTAACGTCATGAGTATACAGCAATTCGAACTAACGCACGATTTTCTGGCCCGGCTGGAAGAAATGATCGACGAAAACAACAGCGCCGAAGTATCGGTACTGATTCAGGACCTTCATCCGGCGGACATAGCGGAAATCCTCAAAGAACTGAACAACGAAAGGGCCCGTTTCGTGTTCCTGCTCCTGGACAATGAGAAAGGGAGCGACGTATTGGCCGAACTGGACGAAGAAGAAAGAGAACATTTTCTGGCTTCTTTCCCCCCGGAAACCATCGCGAAACGCTTTATCGACCACATGGAATCGGACGATGCCGCCGACGTCGTGGGCAGCCTTTCCAACGAACAGCAACACGAAGTGTTGTCGCATATGGACGACCTGGAACAAGCCGGAGACATCGTCGATCTGTTGCATTACGATGAAGATACGGCGGGAGGGTTGATGGCGAAGGAGTTGGTGGTCGTAAACGAAAACTGGACCGTGCTGACCTGTTTGAGGGAATTGAGCCGGCAAGCCGAAAATATCGACGAAATCTATAATGTTTATGTCGTAGATGACGACAACAAACTGAAAGGCAGACTTTCTCTGAAAAAAATGATTCTCTCCCCGACCTCGGCCAAAATCAGCAATCTCTACTACGATGATATTACCTCCGTAAAAACCGACGAACCGGCGGAATCGGTAGCTCGTATCATGCAAAAATACGACCTGGTAGCTATCCCGGTAGTCGACTCCCTGGGCCGCCTGGTCGGGCGTATTACCATCGACGATGTAGTGGACGTCATCCGGGAAGAAGCCGAAAAAGACTATCAGATGATGTCCGGTATTTCCCAGGATGTCGAGACGTCCGACAGCATCTGGTCACAGACCAAAGCCCGTTTACCCTGGCTGATCATAGCGCTTTTCGGAGGAATGGTGTCGGCTTATATGATCTCGCGTTACGAAGCCGAAATCGCCCTCTTTCCGGTCACGGCTATGTTTATCCCCGTCATTACCGCCATGGGAGGCAATGTGGGCATACAATCCTCGGCTATCGTCGTACAGGGACTGGCTTCCAACTCCCTCGGCTTAAAACACGGTTTTCAAAACATTATGAAAGAACTGGGAGGAGCCCTCGTCAATGCTACCATCTGTTCTTCCATCATATTCCTCCTGACTTTATTGTTCCGGCTGGAGACCCTGGCCATGCCCATCACCGTAACTCTGTCTCTGTTCGTCGTGATCGTCTTTGCTTCTATTTTCGGAACAGCCTTTCCCTTATTATTGCACCGCATGCACATCGATCCGGCTCTGGCTACAGGACCTTTTATCACCTTGACGAACGATATTATCGGACTCAATATCTACCTGATAACCGGAAGAATTATTTTATCGTGGTTTTAAGTGTTTTTTCTTGCATAATTATTTTCGGGAATTGCATAATTATAAGCTCTAATTATAAGTTTATTAGCTGTTTATAGATTAATTTTGTACCGACAAAAAGAGTGAGAACCTAAAAACATCATATGAAGGATATAGTTGAAGTAAATGTTCAGTCGGAAATCGGAAAATTAAACGGAGTCATTATCCATACCCCCGGAGAGGAAGTGGAAAACATGACCCCCGAAAATGCAGAACGGGCATTATACAGCGATATTATTAATCTTTCCATCGCCAGGGAAGAATACAAACAGGTGAAAGGAGTCCTGTCCAAACTGACCAACACTTATGAAGTCAGGGAATTACTGTGTAATATATTGAAAGACGAAGCCACCAAACTGGAAGTGCTGAACCGGATTGAAAAAATCGAACCTTTTATCGGGGAAGAAAGCCCCAAAGGAAGTCTCAAAGAGCAATTGATGGACGAAAGCGCGGAGGATTTGTCCCGTCTGCTGATCGAGGGAGTAGAACTGGTAAAGGATAATCTCACCAAATTTCTCAGTAAAGACTGGTGGGCATTGAAACCCATGCATAACTTTTTATTTACCCGGGACGCTTCCATGAGCATCAATCAGGAAGTACTGATCGGACGAATGGCCAACGCCATCCGTGACCGGGAGTCGGTCATTATGCAGTCTATTTTCGATTTTACTCCGGAATTCCGGACGAAAACCCTGACGATTTCTCCGATACCGGAAGCGGGAAACCGGATTCGTACCATCGAAGGAGGAGACGTACTGATCGCCCGGGACGATATCCTCGTTATCGGAAACGGAGCCCGCACCAGCACCCAGGCCATCGACCTGCTGATGTATGAATTCATCAACCGGAAAAGTGAAAAGGCCCAGCACATTCTGGTACAGCAATTGCCCCATACGCCGGAATCTTTTATTCACCTGGATATGGTATTCACTTTACTGGACCGGGATAAATGTATGGTTTTCGAACCCCTCATCCTGAATCCGGGGAGCTATAAAACCGTCCATATCAAAATACAAAACGGGAAATTACAAACCATACGGGAAGAAAAAAACCTCCTTTCCGCCCTGAAAAAACTGGGGATGGAATTGGAACCCGTCCTGTGCGGAGGCACCGACGACTGGAATCAGGAACGGGAACAATGGCATAGCGGCGCTAATTTCTTTTGCGTGGGACCGGGACAAGTATTGGGCTATGCCCGTAACAATTATACCATAGAAGAAATGAATAAAGCCGGTTTTGAAATCATCAAAGCCCACGACTTCATCGACGGGAAAATCAACATACAGGAACACGAAAAATACGTAATCACCATCGACGGCTCGGAATTGCCCCGCGGAGGAGGCGGAGCCCGGTGTATGACGATGCCCGTCAACCGTACCGATCTATGACGAAAATAAAATACTATATCGAAAGCTTCCGGCTTCGTACCCTTCCCCTCTCCGTGTCGGGAATCATACTGGGAGGAATGTTGGCATACGCAGCAGGCTCTTTCAATACAACGGTTTTTTCCCTGGCCTTGATAACGACCTTGTGTCTGCAAATTTTAAGCAACATTGCCAACGAACTGGGAGATACCCTCAAAGGGACGGATAATTCCGACCGTTTGGGACCGATACGCGCTTTGCAATCGGGAGCCTTAAGCCTGAGCGATTACCGGAAAATGATTCTATGCTTTATCCTACTTTCCATGATCTCAGGCATAGCACTCATTTTCAAGGCTTTTCGCTCTTTGCTGCATACGGAAAGCGTTTTAATGCTGGTCTTGGGCGGTGCCGCTATTCTGGCCGCCATTAAGTACACTATCGGGAAAAAGCCCTATGGATACCAAGGATGGGGAGATATCGCCGTATTTCTCTTTTTCGGATGGCTGAGCACTTTCGGAGCTTATTTTCTGTTGTCGCATTCCGTCCCCGCACTGCTTTTCCTGCCGGCCTCCGCACTGGGATTGCTGATCACAGGCGTTTTGAACGTCAACAACATCCGGGATATAGAAAACGATTCCCGCTCGGGGAAACGTACTGTTCCGGTAAAAATCGGCCTCCGGAATGCCCGGATCTATCACGGCTTGCTCCTTCTGACGGCCTTTACCGCGATGATCCTGTTCACCTTTTTGCAGCCCAACGGCCTGAAAGGCTTTTTGTTTTTACTCAGTCTGCCCCTCTTCATCGTCCACTTCCGCAACATGTGGGTTCATACCGGCAAGGAACTAGATCCCCAATTGAAATTTTTATCCCTTTCTACCCTGTTATTCGCCCTGCTGTCCGGATTTTCCCAAATCCTATAATCAATCCGCCCGGAACGTTCCGCACCATTTTCACTTATAACCGATGTACAACGTAGCTATACCAAAAGTCAATCTCTTCTGGGATACGTCCGTAAACCCGCATGTTGTAAGCACATTCAGAAATTCTTTCCCCTGAGGAAAAATCAGGACAGATTCGGGCAAATAAGTATAAGCGCCCTTATTTCCGGACACGGCTCCCCCCAAAACCGGAAGTATATACCGGAAATAAAAGGTATATAGTTGTTTCATGGGGCAACGTTCCGGCATGGAAAATTCCAGAATAATTACCTGTCCCCCTTCTTTCAGTACCCGGTACATTTCGGTCAGCCCCTTCTCCAAATGCTCGAAATTCCGTACACCGAAAGCGACGGTCACCGCATCGAAAGTATAGGCATCGAATGCCAATTGTTCACTGTCTCCGCACGCTAAAGTCACCCGGTCTTCCAGCCCTTTTTCCTTCACTTTCCGGCGGCCGATTTCGACCATATTTTCCGCAATATCCACTCCTATGATTTTCCCCGCTCCGGCCCCAGCCGCCGCTATGGCAAAATCTCCCGTTCCGCAAGCTACGTCCAGAATCAAACTTTCTTCATTTCGCTTTCCAATACAGGCAATGGCTTTTTTTCTCCAGCTTTTATCTATATTGAAAGACAAAAAATGATTCAACCGATCGTAATGCGGTGCAATATCGTTAAAAATACCTTTAACAGCTTCCTTCTTCCCCATGCTTATTCGGGCAATTTACCCTCCAGAGCCTCCTTGACGATTTGAATCGCCTCCCGCAATCCTTCGGCAAATTTTTCAAAATCTTCTTTATACAGAAAAACCTTATGTTTTTCATAGGAGGAGTTTCCGTCCGCATCGAATTTCTTTTTACTTTCCGTAATCGTCAGATAATAATCCTGATTGCGGGTAGCTTTGACATCGAAAAAATAAGTTCTTTTTCCCGCTTTCACGGGTTTTGAGTATACTTCTCCATGCTCGTCTCCCGAATCCTGTCCTACGTATTTATCGTATTGTTCCATAATTATGGTAAATAAAATTTAACGCATCAAATGTAGAAAAAACCCAATAAACAAACATTTTTTTTAAGTTTTTTTTTCGTCAAAAATGATTCTAAGCTTTTAGGAAAACCGTACATTTGTAAGAGAATCCCGCTTTACAGATCAATTAAAAAAAACACTATGCTGATTAAATTTTTTGTCATCGTTCTTATTTTGGTAGCCCTGTCTATCATTGCGCTCAGCATCGGGATACTTTTGAAAAAAAACGGCAGGTTCCCGGAAACCCATATCGGAAGAAACAAACACATGAAAGACAAAGGAATTTCCTGTGCCAATACGACCGACCGAAGGGAAAGGGAAAATTACAAACCGGTCGATACGAAGGAAGAATAAATTCGCTTGGTTCCGTTTTTTAAAGCTTCGCCAGAAGCTGACGAAATACCTGAAAGGATTTCCGCGGAGCCGTAACCCAAAAGTTCCGGTATTGTTCCGCATGCTTAGCGGCTCCGGGAATATCGCTGATGACCCGGAAACTTAAAAAAGGCACGTCATACATATAACATACCTGTGCAATGGAACAGGATTCCATATCCACTGCCAAACCTTCCGGAAAATCCGATTTGATCCGTTCCAGACTTTCCCGGTCGGTAATAAACCGATCCCCGCTGCAAATCAATCCGTCTTTCAGGCAAACATCCGTCTCCAAGCTCATCGCCACCCGATGCATATGCTGGTCAGCCCTAAAATAAGCCGGCATCCCCTGTACCTGTCCGTAAGCATTTCCTTCACCGCACCAGACATCGTGATAGACCATGCGTTGGCCGACAACAATATCCATGACATTCAGAGAAGCATCTATACCTCCTGCCACCCCCGTGTTAATCAGGACGTCCGGTTGAAAAACCCGGATCATTTCAACCGCACCTACTGCCGAACACACTTTCCCAATCCCGCTACGCATCAGTACTACGGACTGACCTCCCGTCTGTCCTTCCAGAAAAGATATTCCCCCGACTTTTCTTTCTACTTTATTTTCCAGCCATTCGCAGATCAATTCATATTCAGCCTGCATGGCTACAATCACACCTATTTTCATACTTGTAATAAACTGTACACCTGTGCCGTTAACGGAAAAACGGGTTATATCTCTTTTCCTCTCCCAGGGTCGTCGCCGGCCCATGTCCCGGAATCACCCGCACATCGTCCGGCAATACAAATAATTTCTTTCTTATCTCCCGAATCAGCAGCTCCCCGTCTCCGCCCGGTAAGTCGGACCGGCCGATACTTCCGGCAAACAAAACATCTCCTGCTATCAACAACCGGTCGGAAGCACTGTAAAAACACAAGCCCCCCGGGGAATGTCCGGGAACGGCAATCACTTTCAATTCCGAACAACCGAATTTTACCGGATCTCCCTCTTTCAGATAAGTACCGATTCCGGGAGGCTGGGCTATGCCTCTTACACCGAGCATAGCTGCATATCCGATGGCATTTTCGATCAGGTACTCGTCGTCGGGACTCGCCTGAGTTTCCAGTCCGTAAGTATCTTTCACAAACTGATTACCGAAAATATGATCGATATGAAGATGGGTATTCAGCAAAGCCACCGGCTGCAATTTCTCTACGCTCAGAAAAGCCGCTACTTTTCTGCGCTCTTCCTCGCTGTAACAACCGCAATCGATGATGACGGCCTCCCCCGTCTGATCGTATAACACAACCGTATTCTGTTGCCAGGGATTATTTACAAATATTTTTATTTCCATGTATTGAAATTTAATTAACGGTTTCTCTTCTTTTCCGGACGAAAGTCGGCAGATTCGGGCCTACCGATAAAAAACCGTCAGATATAAAACGGCAAAAAACAGGGAAGGTTACCCTATTTCTCCGGTACAGGAGGGAAAATCCTTCTGCCGGCCCCCTCCCCAGCTGTTCTTCCAAGCGGTTTACAATTGCCGGAGCGCTTGTTTGATCAACTCTTCCACGGAAATATTTTCCCCGGAAGCCAAAATACGTTCCAGGACCTTGGAAGCCTGCGTTTTCACAAATCCCAGCATTACCAAAGCGGACAAAGCCTCTTCCTTCAAAGAACCGGATGTAAATAACGTCTGATCCGTCCCCCCCGAAGTGCCCACCTTATCTTTCAATTCGATAATCACCCGCTGGGCCGTTTTCAAACCGATCCCTTTCACACTTTTAATGGCGCTGACGTTTTCCGTCAGAATCGCCTGGACAATTTCATCGGTCGTCATGGAACTCAGCATGACCCCGGCCGTATTCGCACCGATGCCTGAAACCGAAATCAATTGACGAAACAAAGTCCTTTCTTCCCGGGTAAAAAAACCGTATAACAAATGGGCATCTTCCCGCACAATCAAATGCGCATACAGACATACCTCCTTACTTCCGGCAATTTTAGAATAGGTATTTACCGAAATATTCAGATAATATCCCACTCCTCCACACTCGATCACAGCATACGTAGGGGCAGCCTCTGCCAAAAGACCCTTTATATATTCGTACATGATCTGAACCCTATTATTTTTCGTACCTCCCGCATTGTTTCACCGGCGCTTTCCCGGGCTTTTTCCGCTCCCCGGGCCGCTACCCGGTCCATATATTCCACATCGGAAGAAATCTCCAGTATCCGCTCCCGGATAGGGGTCGTAAAACGGATAATATCTTCGGCCAGCTGTTTCTTCATATCTCCGTAACGGATCTGACAACTGTTGTATTTTTCATTGAAATATTCATACGTATCGGCTGTAGACACGATCTTAAACAGGGTGAAGAGGTTTTCTATCGGTTCGGGCTTTACGCTGTTAGGCTCCGTAGGACCGCTATCCGTCACGGCTTTCATCACTTTCTTCCGGATCGTAGCCGCATCGTCGATCAGGTAAATGGCATTCCCTTCCGATTTTCCCATTTTTCCCGACCCGTCCAGACCGGGTACTTTTAATGCCTCCCCGGAAAAAGCATAAGACTCAGGTTCAGGAAAAAAATCTACCCCGTAAATGGTGTTAAAACGACGGGCGAACTTCCGGGCCATTTCCATGTTCTGCTCCTGGTCTTTCCCTACGGGCACCTTGTCGGCCTTATGAATGATAATATCGGCAGCCATTAAAGTCGGATAAGTCAAAAGGCCTGCATTTACATTATCCGGCTGTTTTCTCGCTTTTTCTTTGAAAGAAGTCACCCGCTCCAACTCCCCGAGATAGGCATTCATATTCAAAAACAGATACAACTCCAATATCTCTTTGATGTCGCTCTGTACGTAAATAGCCGCCTTCTCCGGATCGATTCCGCAAGCCAGGTATTCCGCCAGAATCTTACGCACATTTCCCATCACATCCCCCGGATGAGGGTGAGTCGTCAGAGAATGCCAGTCGGCGATAAAAAAGAAACACCGGTATTCATCCTGTAAACGCAGAAAATTTTTTACCGCTCCGAAATAATTCCCCAAATGCAAATTTCCTGTGGGCCTGATCCCACTTACGACTGTTTCCATTTTAACACATTTAAAAATTTTTAGCACACAAAGATAGGTTTTTATTTTAAAATCGCTCAACTCCTTTTTCAATAAATCTTCTCAATTAACCGTTTCACCAAACATCCCGTAAAAAAAATTAAGAATTTGTTACGGTTATTGTCTTTTTTTCCTACATTTGAAGCGCGTAAGTCTAATTAATAATTTTGAGCACAAAATGGAAGGATACGAAAAAAAAGAAGGAATGGAAACGAATGATCGGGAGGAAATCTATTCTAAGGCCGTGAGGGCAGGGAAAAGAACTTATTTTTTCGATGTTAAGGCTACTCGTAATAACGACTACTATCTGACAATTACGGAAAGTAAAAAGAAATTCGACGACAACGGTACACAGAACTTTGAGAAACACAAAATCTTTTTATATAAAGAAGACTTTGAAAAATTCAGTGAAGGACTGGAAGAAGTGGTAAATTACATCAAAGCCCTGTTGAATGGGGAAAATCCGGTGGGCACACCGCAAGAGAAAAAAAGCGAGTTCGACGTAGATTTCGATCAGATTTAAAAGAAATTAAAAGATGTCTGCTGCCGGGCATCTTTTTTTTAGCCTATCCCTTCCCGTCCGGAATTCTCCCATATACCCCAGGAGTGAACTGTTGCCCACCGCTTGCGGAAATCGGGTCCTATCCTCCGATCAGATCCCGGATCACTACCGAAGCAACAAAACAGCCGAACAAAGGCGGCATATAAGAAATCGTACCTACGTTCGATTTTTTATTCCGGCTCTCCACCAAAACTACGGCCGAAGGATCGGTAAATTCGGATGAAAAAACGACTTTCACCCCTTCGTATACCCCCAGTTTATGAAGCCGTTTTCGTAACATCCGGGCCAAATGGCAATTATAACTTTTGGAAATATCCGCCACTTCGATTTTAGCAGGATCGAGTTTGCCCCCCGACCCCATAGAACTGACAATGGGCAATCCTTTTTGTACGCTGTGAAACAGTAGAAACAATTTGGGAGCCAAGGTATCGATCGCATCGACCACATAATCGTATTTTGCCGCATCCAAGATTTCGATCATCCGGTCGTCTCTGATAAAATCGGGAATGACATGAAGCTTAAGCTCGGGATTGATATCCTGCAAACGAACCGCCATCAATTCGGCTTTGGAACGCCCCACCGTACTGTCCAATGCCGGCAACTGACGGTTTTTATTGGTAGGCTCCACCACATCTCCGTCGATCACCGTTAATTCCCCTATGCCGGCCCGGCACAATTGCTCGGCAGCATAAGCGCCTACACCTCCTAAGCCGGCTACCAGCACATGTGCTTTTTTCAAGCGTTCCAAGCGTTCTTTCCCCAGTAGCAATTCCGTCCTGCATAACCATTCCGCCATATACTCTCAGATCTTAAAAATTCGTTGAAAGTTAATATAAACCGTCCGGGCCAGTGCCGGGACTTCCAGGCCCAGTAAACGGGCCGCCTCTTCGTATATTTCTTCGATGGAATAAGAGGAATCGTCCGTTTCCATCAACAAGCGGTCCGGAGGAATTTCCCCCAACAAACACCGGATATTCGAACCCGGAACAAACAGGTTTTTCCCCGCGGAAATATAGAACCCGTGTCTGAGAAGTTCCGCCAATATTTCCCGCCGGTTGTTATACCCATGGATAATCCATGCCTGAAGGGGAGCCCGCTTCTTATACAGAGAAATCAATTCCGGGAAGGCTCTTACACAATGCAGGATAAGGGGAAGTCCCTCTTGCTCGGAGAGTTCGACCTGCCTTTCCAGCCATTTCAGTTGCAGCGGTAAGGGAGTCTCGCTATTTCGATCCAAACCCGCTTCTCCGACGGCCACAATCGCTTTTTTTTCTGCGGCAAGAGCTATGTCAGCCAAACGGTTTTCCGGATCGGAAGGAAAAAACAGGGGATGAATTCCCAGGGAACAATAGGCGTCTTCCCCACCGGGACAACCGGCTTCCGTCCCGCTGTTAAAAATATAAATTCCACTTCCCTTCCGGTGGGTATGTATATCGACCAACTTTTCCATCGTGCTGCAAATATACGAAGAGGAAAAAAGAAAAGCGGTATGTTAAGGGGATAAATAATTTTCCAAAAAACCACGATACTCTTCTTCCGCCAATTCCACTTCCATCCACACTTTCCTTTTTTTAACTGCCGGTACGGGCCGGGATCCGTTATCCGGTTGCCTCTGACGGATGATTTCATTGTCGGCGCTTAATTGACCGGAATAGAATTGGAAAAAATCCACATTCAATACCATGGAAATATCGTACAACAGGGCCGTATCTATCGTTTTACGTCTGAAAATGTGATAAACTACCGTCCGGTCTTTTCCGATCATTTCTGCAAAACGGGACACCGACCAGCCGGTTTTTTCGAATTCTAAACGAATGATTTCTCCTATATTTACCTGATTGTTCATAATACGACCCATATAGAGGGATGCGGATAAAACCGAGCTACGGTTGTAAGCATAGTAAAACAGGGAGAATCTAAAAGAAGATACTCCCTGTATGCCATTCCGGTTTAAAACCGCATTCCGAGTTTGAGGTTCGGAAGAGTAAATAAACGGATATTATGATGGTCGGCCTCGTAAGGCGACATACCCGAAGGTTTGATCTGAATACGGCTGTAATTGTAGGAAACCGGACGTACTTCGAAGCCCAGCACCAGTCCTTTCATCAGACTGAATTCTATGCCGGCCACCAAAGAACCTTCCATTCCCCAGATCTGACCGGAGCGGTGAGAAGAACGGTACAGTTCCACCGGCTGTTCTTCCCCGGTTCCCGGGTCAGTTACAGTTTCTCCCGTATAGGGAGTATTCGTTTCCAGACGCGCCATCTGGAAACCGGCTACGGCTCCCAGATAGGGATTGATGCGTGCGTTTTTTGTGCGAAAATAGTAGTCGGAACCCACATTAGCCATCCAACTGTTGTTCATCCGGCCTTCTACATACTTGTAGGCGGGAACCGGCATTTCCGGGACGGAAGCGTCGCCCGAAACAAAATCCTTCTTCGGCGTCAGACTGATATTCATACTGAACATGGCATTCAGACTCCAACGTTCCGTCAGAAAGTATTTTACCTGGATTCCGGCTATGTTGACTACACTATTCTCTCCGATCGTCCCCAGATTCAGGTACATGCCCGGGTCTCCGGACTGATTCCCCTCTCCGGGCAGACCTACGCTCTGCCCCCCGTGGGTCGGTAACAGGTAATTCATCCCGTCGTACTGACGGAAAAAAGTACCGTTCCCGAATAAAAGGGAAATCTGCCACTCTCCTTTGGATGGGGAAAACGACACGCCATCATTCTCCGCTTCCTGTCCCTCCGTAAAAAAAGGCAAGAACAACAGGAAGGCAAGAAATAATATGCATGGTTTATTGATCATTGTATTCGGTTTTAGGTCCGGAAATCCTAAAGGGGATCTCCGGACTGTTCTACTAATCTGTTCTGCTGTTTTTATTTTTCGCTACCCACGAATATTTCCATGAGGGCATCTTTTTTCGCCGTCAATTCGGTAAATTCTTTCTGTAATTCTTCCAGTTCTGCTGTCAGATCTTTGATCTTTTGTTCCTGATCGGCTATTTCGGTTTGTCTCTGATCACCACCCTGGTTGAAACGTTCGAGCGCTTTCTTAGCCTGAGCCAAAGCGGCTTCGGCATCAGCGATATTTTGTTCATACCGGTTCATCAGACGTTTGATATCCGCTTTGATTTCTTCAGCCTTAGCATCCTGGTACCATAAATCGCCAGTACCGTTCTCGCCCATAATCGTCAGGATAGAAGTACGGATATTGTCCAGATCCGCATAGCGACGGGCCAGTATGCCGGAATTATATGTAGCGTCGTACATCATCTTCAGCGGGTCGATCTGATCGATATCGATCTTGGCGATCTCATCCCTCTGTGCATCGATTTGTTCTTTCAGGGCCGTAATTTCTTCATCGATAGCTTGGATCTGATCTTCTACAGCCTGAATTTCGGCATCTACCGCTTTGATGGCAGTTTCCACCTCAACCTGTTTTGCAACCGCATTCTCATACAATTTCTGTAAATCGGCCTCCAAACTCAATCTCAAATTCAAATTGTCATACAAGTATTCGGCCTTGTATTTTTTAAACCAGAGCGAGTTTTGCAAGCTATAGATATCCAAATTCAGTTTATTCAATACCTCGTTAAATCCGGGAGCTGTTGATATTATATTTCCGGATTCACTCAACACCAGTTTTCCGTCAAATTCCGACAGAGCCAGTTCGGTCAAACGAGAGGTGCCGTAAAGTTCAGATGAAGCGTTCCACCAGGCCAGATAAGCTCCGCCCTGAGGACCGTTATCTCCTACCCGCGGCATGTATACGACATTGCCGATTACATTGTCCATACCGCTGTTCACACTATATTCTTTATAAAAATCATACGTAAGTACTTCCGACAAAGGTTTGTTCTCGCCGGCAACCGGATCCCAAACCGTGTAACCCGGATCTCCGTCTAAGACCGTCCTTTTGTCCACATACCCCTTAATGGCGGCCAACATATCCGTCGTATCCTTTTTCACCCGTTTAGACGGATCGGTGTTTCCGTATTTTTCCCAGGCTTCCCGAGCCAGCACCTGCTGATCTTTGATTTCTCCGAATCCGTAAGCGACTTCCGCCTCTTTGTAGTTCGTTACGGTTTTTTCCCAGGCAGTTTTGGCAGCAGCATATGTGGCAGCGAATAATGCCTTATCTTTGTTGTAATCGTTTAACAGCAACTGGGCCTGAGCCTTATCTTCGGCGGAAATCATCAGATTTTTGAAAACCGCAATGATACCTCCGAATGGTTGTCCCTGACTACCCGCATCAATCGCTCCCAGTAGTAACAAATTCATATCGCGTAAACCGACATTGAAATGAAGCAGGTGATCGGTCAGTGAAACTTTAGAAGTAACCGGATCCTGCTCCACATTGGTGTTATTCATAAAACTCCAATAGGGACTCCTATACAAGCTCCTGTAACTAAGATCTTCTAGAACCGGAACGGGAACGGAAATCGCAACATCCTGAATCTCATAATATTTATCATCCAACTCATTGCGCTGGTCGTTCAGCTTATTCTTTTCGATATCTTTCTTGTTTATGGTAGCATTTAATTCGTCGATTTTATTTTCAAACGGTTGTTTTCCCAGCTCGGTCTCGGCAATTTTTTTCGTAATCAGATCCTGTTCCACTTTCACTTTTGCCAGGGTATCCTCCATCTCCGTCAACTGTTTTTCCCATTCGCTGAAAGGTTTCGTATTGAAAATAGCTACCCGGTCTTTCATTTTCTGAGCCTCAGCCAGTAAAAGTTCTTTTTCCGTTACCTTCAAAGCCAGTTTCTTTCCGTAAGATTCCGGATCGAAATTCACCATCAGGTCGATCAAATCTCTTTCCGCCTGAACAATTTCGGCCTGTTTACCTTTGATTTTACCTCTCACCTCTTTCAACTGCTCCAGAACCGGATTCAGCATTTGCTGCTGTTCAGCCGTCAGCAGCACTTTTTGTGCTTCGATTTCTTTCAGGGCATCCTCATAAGCCTTCTCAGCCCGTGCCAGGTCTTCCTGCGCCTTCAACAAAAGAACCTTATGATTTTCGACGGCCAGTTCCAACTCCCGGTCCAGTTCCTGTATCCGGTTTTCATACCCTTTCATCTCCACGGCCAACCTTTTCATATAGGTGTCCAGTTCAGCCTGCTTCCCTTTCAGCTCCAGTTCGCGCAAAGCCTGCTGATGGTCCAAACCGGCTTGCTCTTTCACCAGTTCCAACTGCTTCAGTTCCACGTCCACAGCCCTTTTTTCATTTTCCAGTTTTTCCCGGTCGTTCAGAATTTTCTCCCGCTCGTTCAAAATCTGCAACTTCTCCGTCTCCACCTCAATCTGTTTGTTTTTCAGATTCTGTTGCTCCACCAAAGCCATTTTCAAAGCCGCTTCGGCCTTATTCAGTTCCACCTCGGATAACTGAACCTGAGCGTAGGCTTTATATAACTCACTCATGGCGCCCCGAAGTTCCTCTATCCCCTTCGGCTCCTCATTGTCCAGACAACTACTGAGTGCACCACCCGCTAAAAGCAGGATAAACACATAGTAAAAACATCTCTTCATAATTTCTACGATTTAAATTAGTAATAATTATTTATTTATCACGTTATAGAATATTCATTTTTTAATCCACCATTTAAACGTCCGTTTTATTTCGTCAGCGATTCGGCTAAAAATGTCGTAGAGCCTCTACCTCCTGAGAAAAAGAACAAATTTTTGATTAAGAATATTTTGCAACTATTAAAAAACGTGTATTTTTGTAACACAAAGGTGTAGAAAAAACCTCCAAAAAAACGGACGTTTAAACACATAGATAATTTACTGAATAACAGTGTATTATCTCCTTTCTTATCCGATTTTGAAGCACAAGGAGAAAAACCACCCTAGGTATTGATTTTCAAAGTATTCCTCTCCTTGGGAAATCAGGCGTATTCTTAAGTATATACATCCCGCCTTTATTAACAGTTTATAAAGGTTCACCAGACATAGAAAAATTTAAAACCTTCCCGGCTCGTTCTCCAAAATAAGCAGGATGCATCCCGGAGGTAGGTTGGGGGAAAAATGGATTAGCGCGGGTAAACGGTAACAGGAACCGGAAAGCATACGCATTTCGGAGAGGGAAAAGAAAAGAAAAATGCTTCTGGAACTCTTCTGAACTGAAAACGACAAAAAAAGAAACCGAAACGAAATTCCGGTTTTCGTTTCGGTTTTTCAAACCTCCTTTACCGAGCACTTGGCCTTCGTCTCCGGCAAAATCCTGCCCGGGGAAACCTTACTGCTTTCCTTTCCGGCACATGATATCGAGTATCGTACGGTCCGTTTGTTCCATACCGGCAGTTCCGATCAAGCCCACATTCCGGATGGTCTTTTCGATATCATCTTCAATAATCCCGTCGTTTTGCGTTTGAATGCCGCGCATAGACAATAAAGCCGCCTGGACGGCCGCCGATACCCCGGAATACACCTTCAGAGCGCATCCCTGTTTTGCTCCGTCACACATCATGCCGGTCAGATTCGAACACATGGTTTTGATGGTATTCACCACTTTCTCGTAATCTCCCCCCATTAGATACGTGATGGCGGAGGCGGAACCCGTTCCGGCAATCAGAATGCCGCAGAGGGCCGACAAATGGCCCAGATAATAATGGATATGAGCCGCTATCAGATTACTCAACGCCAACCCCCGGGCGAGTTGCTCCCGGGAAGAACCGAAATGTTCGGCGGCCACCACTACCGGCAGAATGACCGTAATTCCCTGGTTCCCGCTACCCGAATTGGTCATCACCGGTTTTTCACAACCGTCCATACGGGCATCCGAAGCCGCCGTGGCGCGGATCAACGCATTATTCAGCAGGTCGTCTTCCAATACGCCTTTTTCGATATTTTCCTGTAAAGTACGCCCGATCTGTAAACCGTAAGCGCTTTTTAAGCCTTCCGTTGATATTTCCTTATTCATTTCCGCTCCCTGGAGCACGAACTCAATCCGGGAAAAATCCACCTCCTGAATAAATTTCCAGATTCGCTCCACACTCAGTTCCGGACGTCCGGGCGTTTGATCCGCAACCGCCGTATACTCTTTTTTATAGAGAATCCGCCCGTTTTTCTCCACACATATAATGTTGGTATGCGCATACAGAATGACCGTTCTCACCGTATCCTTCCCCAAACTGCAAATCGCTTCGGCATACAATTTATCCGCCGCGTCTTCCTTTAAATAAATGGAAACGGCCCCCCGGTCTATCAACTCTTTGGCCACCGACAAATGATTACATTGCGAAACTTCTTTCAAAACTTCCAGTCCGTACTCCGTTTTTCCGCATACCGCCCCTAAAGCCGCTGCAATAGGCAAACCGGTCATACCGGACCCCGGAATTCCGACCCCCATCCCGTTTTTATATATATTTCCACTCACCCACACTTCTATCTTTTCCGGAACACCGCCCAGTTCTTCCCGGCAACGGGCACAAGCCAATGCACAGGCCACGGGCTCAGTGCATCCTAAAGCAGGAACGGCTTCCTGTTTTAATATCTCGATAATCTGTTCATCTGTAACCTGATACATACAACTTCGGTTTTAAATTAAAATTATTTTTTATCTAACAAAAATATCGGTTTTTGTTAGATTTTTCTCAATACACGAAGTTATTAACATTTTTTTTAATATTCAGGAAGCAATTTGGTATATCCAAAGAGCCGGACTCCCAACATTTGAACATTCGAACATTATTTCTTACCTTCGTCCCGAATTTAATCCGCAATTTAAACGAAGGAGGAAGTTATGACCAAATTATTGATTTTATTCCTTTTATTTGCCGGTCCGCTCGTGGCACAGACCGATACCCTCCTCCCTCCTCCGGTGGTAGAGTATAATCTCCTGGAAGATTTAAGTGAGATCGACGATAACGGAGGAAAAGTATCTATACACTGCGATTCGAACGTCACCGCCCTGATCGGCTTGCATGTGCTTCTCAACAAAAAACAAAAAACCTTTACCGGATACCGCGTGCAGATCTTTTCCGGCAGTTCCTTCGATTATCCGGTCAGCCGCCTGCAGGAAATGAAAGAAGAATTTGAAAAACAATTTCCCGATATTCCGGCTTATCTGAATTATTTCGATCCGGATTTTAAAATCCGGGTGGGTAATTTCCGCACTCGCCTGGAATGTATCCCGGTATTGAAAAAAGTTCGTCGGTACTATCCTTCCAGCTATCCCGTCAAAACGGAAATACCGATCAGCGATCTGATAAAAACGGCTCCTCCTGAAACTCAGGAAACCTCAGACCCGGATGAACAGAATTGGATACCGTAGTCGGTCTCCAGGATGTTTATTTCTTTCTCCAACGCGGCATAAAAACGACGGTAAGCTTCGCTCTCCGGAGAAAAAGGACGGTGCAGCAATCCCCGGTTTACCTTATCGATCCGCTTCATCAAGGCAAAAGTATCGGCCGAAAAAAATGCTTCTCCGAATTTCTCCCAGATATAATCGACCGCCTGAGGCGAGGGATGAAGCATATCGGCCGCATAAAAACGGTAATCCCTCAATTCGTCCAGGACCAGTTCATATGAAGGGAAATAATAAACGGATCCGAATTCCCGGACCAGTTCCTCTACAGCCAATAATAATACTGCTTTGCTGAGCTGATTCCCATGAGCGCCGTCTTTCCAGTGCCGGACAGGACTGACGGTGAAAATTATTTTTACACCGGGACAATGTGCCTGTAGCCGAGGGATCAATTCTTGATATTCCTGCACGATCTCTTCTACCGTCAACCGGAATCTTTCGAATTTTGCAGCAGGAAGTTTATGACAATTCGCGGCGATAATTCCGTTTTCCCGGTAGCGATATACCCAGGAAGTACCGAAAGTGAGCAGGAGAACATCCGTTTTGGGGAGGAGAGCGGCCGAGAGCCCCAAGCGGGTGTTGATGTTTTTCAGGCAAAGTCCCGAATCTTCCGCAGAAAAACTACCGTGATGATACAGACTTACCCATTTACCTTCATGCCGGATCAGATCCTCCGTACGGAAAAGACGCCCTTCCAAAAGCAGTTGCAAAGTATGGGAAACAGACAAGGGATTATACACAATTCCGCAGGGATTTACATCGGATTTGAAACGAAAATACTCCAGTTTCTTACCGATGTTCTCGGCAAAACAGGAACCGACCGATAAGATTTGCGATCGGTGATTCACCCCGAATCCGAAGGGAGTAACATCGACTTTTGTCCGGAATTCCATACAAGTAAACGGTTTATAGATCTGAATTATTTTGCAAACCGACGGAATAAACCTGAATCCGTCAACCAGAAAAAATTATTGTTTGATTTCCTGTAATTTTTCCGTCATCTCCCGCACCTTTTCGGGATATTCGGCTGCGAGGTTATGCTGTTGAGCCACATCTTCCTTCAGGTTATACAGCCGCGCTTCCACGACCTCTCCCCGGCGGGTGGTATAGGCGGGAATGCAGGCCCAATCTCCTTCCTTCAACCACAAGTCGATTCCGTAACCTTCCAGAACCAGACGATCCCGCCCCCGGGACGAGTAGCCGAACAAAGCATCTATAACGTTTACCCCGTCCCGGACTTCGTAAGACTGATTCAGCAAAGCGGCCAAAGAAGGACCAAAATCCAGTTGACACACCAATGCATCGGAAACGGAACCGGCTTTTACTTTTTCCGGCCAACGGACGATCATCGGAATGCGCGTTCCTCCCTCGTAAGGATCGCATTTCCACCCCCGGAACGGGCCGGCCGGTGTATGATCCCCGTTGAGTTCTTCGGCCCGGTCTACGTAGCCGTCGTCCAGCACCGGGCCGTTATCGCTGGTGAAAATCACAAGGGTATTTTCCGTCAGATTCAATTCGTCCAGGTATTTCAAAAACTGCTCCACGCAATAATCCGCTTCCAGAATGACATCGCCCCGGGGGCCTAATTTGGATTTCCCGGCAAACCGGGCGTTCGGTAAGCGGGGAACATGCGGCTGGTGTAAAGCGTAATACAGAAAAAAAGGTTCGTCTCGGTGCTCTTTTACATACTTCTTCGCCTCATCCAGAAATACACGGTACATCTCTTCATCCACCCACAAAGCGGACTTTCCTCCCTTCATATATCCGATCCGGGGAATCCCGTTCGTAATAGACATATTATGTCCCACGCTGGGCAACATCCGTAACAATTCAGGATGATCCTTTCCCGTCGGTTCTCCCGGAAAATTATGCTTGTAACTTACTTCTATCGGATCGTTGGGATCCAGATTCACCACTTTCCCGTTTTGTACATACACCGTAGGAACCCGGTCGTTGGTAGCCGCCATAATGTAAGAATAATCGAATCCGATTTCGTTCGGACCCGGAGTAATCCGCTCGTTCCAGTCGACGTTCCCTTTACCCAGCCCCAAATGCCATTTCCCCACGACTCCCGTTACATAACCGGCCTGCTTCAGCATTTTTGGAAAAGTAGGCATATCCTCCCGGATCAACATCGGAGCATCCCCCGGAAGTATAGCCGCTCCTACCCGCCAGGGATACATACCCGTCAGCATGGCAAAACGACTGGGCGTACTCGTGGCGGAAGTGCAGTGACCGTTCAATTGCCTCAATCCCTCCTTCGCCAAACGGTCTATACCCGGCGTCTGAATTTCCGTGGCTCCGTAACAACTGAGGTCTCCATACCCCAAGTCGTCCGCCATGATCACTACAATATTCGGCTTCTTTTCCGCTTTTTTCGAATTTCCGCTGCAAGCGACTCCTACCGCCGCCAACGGCCATATGCCGTATTTGAATAAATCCGTTTTCATGCTTTCCGATTTTACAGGCCGGTCTTAAAACCGTTTCCATTTTCGTTTATTGTTCGTAAAACTAATGACAAAGCCGGAAAGATACAAAAAAACAAACCTTTTATTTTTTTTATACAGGGAGCTTCTCTTAAAAAATGGCCTGATTCCCCCAATTCAAGGAGTCAAACCTAGGTCAAACCGGAGAATATTTTTACTTTTGTATCAAATTATGAGTATGGGCTACGTCACAATTCTCCTGATAGCCGTCGGCTTATCGATGGATAGCTTGGCTGTGTGCATCAGCGGGGGTATTTTCATGAAGAAATTCTGTATCCGGAAATCGCTCAAAATGGCTTTTATTATGGGAGGATTTCAGGGAGGCATGACTTTGCTGGGCTGGATGCTGGGAGTTCGCTTCAGTGCCTTCATTGCCGACTTCGACCATTGGATCGCCTTTCTTCTGTTAAGTTATCTCGGAGGAAAAATGATTTATGAATCTTTCCGCCAAGAATGTTCCTCCCTGATCTCTCTTTCGGACAAAACCCTGCTCACGCTGGGTATCGCTACCAGTATCGACGCTTTGGCGGTCGGAGTCAGTTTCGCCTTTCTGAAAACCGGCATTATGTTCCCCGCAGCTATCATCACCGTCACCACCTTCATTTTATCCTTATCCGGTGTATGCTGCGGTTTTCATTTCGGAAAGATCAAAGGGCTGAATGTCGGTCTGTTGGGCGGCGTTATACTCATTTCCATCGGTATAAAAATATTGCTGGAACATACGATCCTGTCTTAAAACGGAATCGGCCCCGGAAACTGCCTAAGGGAAAGAAAAGCGGATAAAAAAGTTTCTTCAAACAAAGTCACACTTCCGGTAAAATATTCTTAAAACCGGAAATTTCCAAGCGTTCTTCCGTCATTTTCCACAACTTTTTACGCAAGCCCGGTTCTTTTACCCAAGCGGGTAAATGGATGTCTCCTTTTTCTTTACGGAATAAGCCGTTCCTGTTTTCCGCCTCCGGGGACAAGGCCAGATAAAGGGCCGGAAGAGCTCCCTTTTCAGGGCTTTTGATAAAAGGCCGGAAAAAAATATCCGTCAAAGGATCAAACCAGCGATGCATCGTAATCATCCCCGTATTCACTACTCCCGGATCCGAAACGTGGCTTACGATAGGCTTATTCTTCAACCGGTCGGCCAATTCCAGGGTAAACAACAAAACCGCCAGTTTCGCCCTTCCGTATATCCGGAACAACCGATAAGCGTCAGCAGAAGCCTGGAAAAAGTGCTCGTCTATCCTGCCCAACCGATAGGTACAGGAAGAGGTATTCACAATCCGGGAAACCCCGCTTCGGCCCATCAAAGGCAACAACAAACGGGTCAGCAGCCAGGGAGCCAGGTAATTCACCTGAGTCATGGTCTCTATCCCGTCCTCCGTTCTTCCGAAATCCCGGCACATGATGCCTGCATTGTTGAACAATACTTGTATATCGGCCTTTTCTTCTACCAACGCTTCCGCAAAATGCTTTACAGAAGTCAGGGATGACAAATCCAGCGAACGGATTTCCAGAGAGGTATTCCCCGTCTCCTGCACAATTTCTTCCCGGGCCTTTAACGCTTTTTCCGGATTCCGGCAAGCCATGATAACCCGGCAATTCCGGCTGGCCAAGGCGCGTACGATAGCCCTTCCTATCCCTCCGTTCGCTCCGGTTACAATATATACCCCCATTTCACTTCGTTTTAGGCAATATCCCGGTTTTACGCATGCACCACCGGACAAAACCCGCCGGCAACAGCAATAAAAGAGGTAAAAACAGATGATTCACAAATCCGGGCATCACACACGCCCTGCGCCTGAACATAGCACGTACTCCTTTACGGGCCAGTTTTTCCGGACGCATCATAAAACCGGAACGAATCGCCAATTTCAACATACGGCCGCTGATATGATACAAATTCGTCGCCACACCTCCCGGACATACGGCAGTTACGCTGACACCGTAATCATATAATTCCGAACGAAAAGCTCTCGAGAAATGTTTCAGGTAGCGTTTAGTGGAAGAATATAAGGCCAAACCCGGATAAGGCAGCCAGGCGGATAAAGAAGACATGTTGAGTATATAGCCATGTCCCCTGCTTTTCATCTCCCGGCCGAATAAATGACAAAGCATGACGGGCGTATTCATGTGCAGCAACGTAATCTTTTCCGTCAACGCTTCTTTTTGTTCCACCACCTCTCCCAGATAAAAAATCCCGGCATTATTGATCAATATTTCAACCTCAATCTCCCGCTCTCTGCAAAATGCATATACTTGTTCCGCTGCTCCGAGTACCGCCAGGTCCCTGTATAAAGCAAGGACCCGCACCCCGTACTCCGTTTCCAACTCTACCCCCTTTTCCCGGATCGCCTGTTCCTCATTGCTGACGATCACCAGGTTATATCCGTATCCCGCCAAGACCCTTGCATATGCGAAACCGATACCGGAACTTCCCCCGGTAATAAGAGCCCACTGCTTCTCCATATTTCCTTTATTTTTTGAGTTCCTTTACGATTTTCGGAGGCAGATTGTCCAGATGTTGATGACAAGCCATTTCCCTGGAATACATACGGGCGATGCAGTAATTCGCATGTTCGCAGGCACAACGGGCATCTTCTTCCTCCTTCATCCGGTTTACAAAATCCGGCTCGTTCAGCAAAGCCCGGGCCATAGCAACGAATTCGAAGCCTTCGTTCAGTACTTCATCGATCTTTTCCCGGGAAATCAATCCGCCTACATAGATTAAAGGCAACTTCAAAGCCTGACGGAATTTCAGGGCATCGGGCAGAAAATAAGCCTCTTCAAAGGGGGCAGGAGGAATCATCATACGTCCCACCAAACGAACGCCCCATTTCAGCCACCAGCACTGCATATAATGGGTCAATGTACAAATCGGCATCCGTCCCCGCATCACATACATAGGCGCTTTACTCACGAATCCTCCGCTTAAAACCAATGCCTGGGCGCCGTCCTTTTCGAGCGTACGTCCTACCTCCAACGTTTCGTCCAACTCCATTCCGCCCCGGAATCCATCCCGCATATTCATTTTCACGATAACAGCCAGTTTATCTCCGGCAGCCTGCAATACCTCTTCCATCACCATTCTCATAAACCGCATCCGGTTATCCAGCGTTCCTCCGAATTCATCCTTCCGGCGATTGGTATAAGGCGACAAGAACTGACTGATTAAATAACCGTGACCGGCATGCACTTCGACAGCGTCAAAGCCGGCCTCTTTTACCAATCGGATAGCTTCTCCGAAGGACTTCGCCATCGCATGGATTTCCGGCTTTTTCATTCCCCTCACCCAAGTCGGGGAATAAATGTTGATACCGGTCGAAGCTGAAACCGGAATACAACCGGCCTGGCTTCGGTGCGACATATTTCCACAATGCCCGATCTGAATCGAAGCCGCAGCTCCTTCCCGGTGAATCGCATCCGTAATTTTCCGTAAAGCGGGTAATATCTCCGGACGCAGCCACAACTGATGAGGAAACGACAAACCGCTGCGTACCACCGCTGCGTACGCCAGAGTCGTCATACCGATCCCTCCCGCTGCTACTGCTTTGTGGTAATCCAACAACATATCCGAAGGTGCATTCCCAGGGCACATACCCTCGAAGGCCGCCGCTCTGATCGTCCGGTTTCTCAGGGTCAACGGCCCGATTTTAGCCGGAGTAAACAATTTCGATTCCATATCGTTCTGTTTTTTGTCTTTATCTTCCTTTTTGCCGTCCCATCAATACAATCCGGGAAATACCCTTTTTCTTTTTCCGATTTCCTCTGCGAACATTTCCCGATAGCGATGATAAATCGTATTGGCCCGAGGAATGAGATTAGCCATCGTCCACCAGGCGAATACCACACCGGACCACGACCAGGTCAATAAGGCGAAACCGCACCATTCCACGATCTCTCCGAAATAATTGGCGGAGGTTACATACCGGAACATTCCCCCTTTCGGCAAATAATGCTTCGTATCTCCCGGTTTTCGCAAATGACGGATAATCCGATCGGAATGCAGATTCACCGCCATACCCGCAAAAAAAAGAAAAGTCCCGGCTATAAACTGCGGCGTCCTCAGCCAATCCACCGTATAGAGATCCTGCGGAGCCAGATAAAAAATCCATTCTCCCTGCATCGTCCCGTTCAGCACATTAAAAAATATTCCCATACTCATAATGCCCCACGGCATCTTTCCCTTTCCTTTCAACAACAAAGGATAGATAAAAGAGCGCTGAAAATAATGCAACTGGAAAAACAGGAAAAAAATCAAAGGAACCGTGTCGAACCGTCGGTCTGAAAAATACCAAAACAACCCCATCACCACAAATACCGGCGCCTCCATGATAAACCACCCGATTTTGTTCGGTACAGGACGTCCCCATTTCTTATCGAAAAAAATCCCGTATCCCGCCTTGACGAAATACAGGGCGATAAAAACAACTAAAGCCAGTACGGCCATGGCGATTAAAAAAATATGAAACGTACCGATATCCATAGTCCGAAATTTGTCCAACGGACAAAAATAATGAAACGAAATCCAAATAAATCAAAAATTCCCGCTTTTTATTTTCCCGTTTTTATTTCTGTAATATAATTGCTATCTTTGCAGAACATACTGATGAGGGGCAGACATGGCTTTGACAGCATGAAGAATAGGTATGTAAGCATGTCGGGAGCAGTGAAACGGCCCGTAAATCCCGGACACAAAACTTTAATTGGCGAAAATAACTACGCTCTCGCTGCCTAATCTTTAGAAGATTAACGGCTTAATCCCTGTTCAAGGAACGGGGACGGGACATCCCGCCGGTGGTTCCACCTTATTCCGGCCGGCATACGGGGTGCAGTCAATATCAGGTTAGTCTGAGCCAGCTTCGGGCAAAAGGCGAAAATTCAGAAGCTAAGCTATGGCTTGGGTGCTTTTTTCCGGACCATAGTCGAAAACCAATAAAAAGCTAAGCATGTAGAAAGCATATGGATTCCGTGTTTGGACCAGGGTTCGATTCCCTGCTGCTCCACACTTAAAATTAATTATCCGCACTTTATAAGAGAACACCCCTTTTTACGCCCAGTTGTGTAAAAAGGGGTGTTTTCTTGGGAATTGCATACCTTACTTCCTGGATTCAGTTTGCCATATTTCCTTCGTTAGCCCCTTTTTGATTTATTTTTCCTGGATATAAAGCCTTACACCGGGAGGACTCCAATGACCGGGGAGCAGAACGTTAACGGCATTCTTTTTCACAGGACAAACCTGCCGTTTCGAACTCCAGAGTAACATGCGATATACCTGCCTCCCGCAAGACGTCCTTTAGGCGGCATTTGATACGCTCCATTTCTTCCATATGCTCCGGCACGATATGAGCGGTAAGTGCGGTTTCGGTCGTACTCAACGCCCAAATATGCAAATGATGGCAACTTTTTACGCCCGGTACGGAAGAAATAACTTCACCGATATGCTCATAACGGATGCCCGACGGAACTCCATCCAAGGAGAGCCGGAAACTGTCCCGCAATAAGCCCCAGGTAGAATAAACGATAATAATGGCTATTCCGATGCCGATCAAAGCATCCATAGCATACCATCCGGTATACCGGATAATAACACCCGATACCAGAACCCCGACCGAAACCAGGGTGTCGGCAGCCATATGCAAATAAGCTCCCTTGACATTCAGGTCTTTCTCCTTGTCCTTCATAAACATCCAGGCCGTAACCGCATTGATGATCACCCCGATGCCGGCCACCCAGGCTATCGCACTCCCATCAACCGGACGAGGATGGAATAATTTATCTATACTCTCTCCCAGAATAAAACCGACCGCAATCAGCAAGATAACCGCATTCAGGAGAGACACCAGGACCGTACTTTTTTTGTAACCGTACGTATACCGGGTATTCGGTTGCACTTTGGCCAGACGGAAAGCCAGCATGGCCAATACCAGACTGGCGACATCCCCCAAATTGTGGCCCGCATCGGATATCAATCCCAGGGAGTTGTACCAGAAACCGGCGGCAAACTCGGCTAAAACGAAAGCACTGTTCAAACCGATACCGAGGAGGAACACTTTATTCAAAGAAGTGATTCGAGGAGCAGAATGATGGGCGTGGTTCTTGTGTGACATAAGGTACTATTTTAATATTCCAAAAATACGTTTTTTCCGGCAATAACCGTTCTTTCTCACCGGAAGATCCGGAAAGTTTTCTTTAATTTTCCCGAAGAAGAATACCAAACCTCTCCCCCCAAGGATTCACTGGGGAGCCCGGCAGACCCCGGTTTTCAAGACGAGAAAAAAAGCTTGAGGCTAGCGGCTGATGAAATGGAAGAAGGCCCGCCTTTTCATCCGAAAAAGGAAGGCATCACCCCAAACCCTTCTCTCCTAGGCATTTTCATGGAGTTGACGGGTATAAAAAAAGCTACAGTGGCTTACTCCCGTAGCTTTTTAAAGCTAATTCATCAACTGGGTTATACAGGTGATAACGCAACAAAGGTAGGGAAATTCCCGGACCCCGAAATCCCTATTTTCAGCTAAAAACTCCTGCTTCCGGGACAACCGGTAGTCATTTATAGGGAAAAAACCGATGCCAATTCCTCTCCGATTCCCTCAAAACCGGGAAAATTTGTCTGGGACGGAACCCTTAAAGCCCTGATCCATAAAAAAGAGTCGGGCCACTCTTCTTTTTCGCTCCCTTTTACCGGAAGCTGTAATAATTCCGCTGCCGTACGGCCCAAATCGAAACCGAAAGCTTCCAGCGAATAAGGGACTTTTGACAGATAACGGCAAGGTTCATTCCGGAGGGGGGACGCAGGTGCCGTCCGGACAAAAATGACAGGTGCCGGCAAAAAAGCCCGGCATTCCTTATCCTCATCTTTTTACCCAGACTTCTCCGTTTAAAATTTGGCCGTTCGGAAAAATAATTTTATTTTTGCGGCGCAAATCCGATTCCGGATCACCTCTCCCGGCGGTATCGTCTAGGGGTTAGGACGTAAGATTCTCATTCTTAAAACAGGGGTTCGATTCCCCTTACCGCTACCTATAAAGAACCGAAATTCATCCGGTTCTTTTTTTATTTCTTCCGGACGCCGCTTCCCGCTTGAAAAACCGGTTGGAAAGGAATACCCGCAACAGTCCCGGGAAGAGATACAAAAAAGGCTGCACGAGGCAGCCTGATCGTCAAATTTTTATTTTGAGTTTTTGACCGGGTTTGATGTCCCGTACTTCATTTTCACTGATACCGTTCCATTTCATAATATCCCGGTTGGATACACCCGGGTATTTTTTAGCTATCGTCCACAAATTCTCTCCCTTCCGGACCGTATAATAGATGAATTCTCCATCTATTGTTTCCACCTTGGGAGCCTCGGTTTCATTGGAAACCTTACCGGCATACTGTGCCTTTTGCTTATATTGACCGGCTTTTTTCTCCGAAACATAAATGACCAGTTTTTGCCCGACCCGGATCGTCATCCGTTTGTTCAAATTATTCCAGTATTTCAGATCCGCCAAACGCACATTGAACTTCGCAGCAATACCGCCGGGCACGTCTCCGCTCTGAACGGTATAAACCAGCCGGGCTTTATCGCCCGATACGCTGACATGGGCATATTTCCGGAACCGGTCGTTCGGATTGGCCGTGCGGTATTTTGTATCGAAATAATAATTTCGTTTGTAAGCAAAAATAGAATCCTGATTATCGATAAATCCGGCTACATATTTATAGGGTAATTTCAACGCATACGATTTCCCGTAACCGGCAGGTATGATGTTTTTAATGTATTGAGGGTTCAAATCCCTCAATTCTTCCAAAGATATATCCATTCCATTGGAAATTTGTTCGAAATGAAGCGCATCATCCAGAATAACGGTATCACACAGAGCGGGAAGCGTGCTGGCTATCGGATAGATATGATGTTCTTTGTGATAATTAAAAGCGTAAATGGCGGCAATAAACGCCGGAACGTATCCGCGGGTTTCTCTCGGCAAATGGTAGTAAATATCCCAGTAATTCTTTTTGCCTCCTGCCCGCCGGATAGCCTTATTGACATTCCCCGGGCCGCAGTTATAAGCTGCAATCGCTAAAATCCAGTCTTCATAGATTCCGTATAAATCTTTCAGGTAAAGCACGGCCGCCTCGGTCGACTTCACCGGATCGAAACGCTCGTCGATAAACGAGTTGATCTCCAGTTTATATCTTTTCCCGGTTGGATACATAAATTGCCACAAACCGCAGGCACGGGCCCGGGAACGGGCTACCGGATTCAGGGCGCTCTCGATTACCGGGAGGTATTTCAATTCCATCGGCATACAATGAGCCGCCAAAGCTTCTTCGAAAAGCGGAAAATAATATTCGCTCACCCCCAACATAGCCCCCAGTTGTTGCCGTCTTTTCACCGTATACAACTCGATATAATTTTTTACGATCCCGTTATACGACAACAATATGCCCGATTGCAAAGAGTCCAATCGGCTCAGGTAGAGGGAATCGGAACAGAATACCAGGTCGTGATCCGTCCGGAGGGTATCTCCATATTCCCGGCTCCCTTCCTGCTTGCGGCACCACTCCAGATAATAAGCGTCGATCGTCTGTAAAAAAGAAGAGGGAATCGAATCGGTAAGCAACGGATTCGAAACAAGCGTGTCCCGATCGTAATCCGCTTGCTGAGCCCACACTGTTCCACACACACACCCTAAAATAACAAAAAACAAAATACGCATAACCATTCTTCCTAATTAAAAATTAAAAGTCAACGTTAGCCCCACCATCCCCCCGCTCGCCGGATTGTAAAGGGAAGTAGGCTGAATATGAAGACTCAGATCTTCATTGATTTCAAAATCGTAAAAATGGGCAAACACACAGGCATCTATAATTTGCAACGCATAAATCCCGCCCATGACGATATAAAGCAAATCCCGGTTACGTTTAAAACTATTCTTTTTATTCTGCAATTGAGTTTTAAAAACCGACTGTTGCTGGGGCGTAAAATCTTCCACTCCTCCCAACGGATATACCTTGTCCCAAGCCGGATGTTCCGGATAGGGATAATCGGGATCTTTCGCCTTATTATCCAGATATTCGGCATATTCCATAAAAGCACTTTTATAGGTTTTAAACTGCCGGCTGTTCCAACTGATGCCGTAAATGGTCGCTCCTATCCCTCCGTAAAGAATAGGAACTTTCCACCATTGGCCGTTATAAATCTGAGCCGATCCGGGTAAAATCATGGCCATAATGGTCGCTTTATGCGGAGAATGTGGTTTCTTCGGTTTTACGGTTTCCTGTAGAATCAGCGTATCGGCCGGCGCTTTGTTTACCGTATCGGTTTGCACTTGCTGGCCGTATACTCCGAAGAACCAGCATACCGTCAATAGCATCAAAAACCCCTTTTTCACATTCCCTTCCATTTCGGCCTATTCTTCTATCTTATCCAAAATGCTTACAATTTTTTCCAATTCTTCATCGGATTTGAACGCGATGACAATTTTTCCCTTTCCCGATTCGTTGCGTTTCAGTTCTACCCGGGCATGGAAGCGACGCGACAAATGCTGTTGCAGTTCGATATAATCCCCGAGTTCATTCTTTTTGACCGTTTTTCTTTCTTCTTCTCCCGGTTTCGGATTTGCCAGTTCCCGAACGATTTCCTCCACTTTCCGTACAGAAAAATCGTATTTGAGAATCTGTTCGAAAATCATGAACTGAGTGTCGGTATCTTCTATATTTATGATAGCCCGGGCGTGTCCCATAGTAATCCTCTTATCCCGCAACGCCAATTGAATCGGAGCCGGCAACTTCAATAAACGTAAATAATTGGCAATCGTCGCCCGTTTTTTCCCCACCCGTTCACTCAACCCGTCCTGAGTCAACTTACATTCGTCGATCAAACGTTGGTAACTGATAGCCACTTCGATGGCATTCAGGTCTTCCCGTTGTATGTTTTCAATCAAAGCCAATTCCAACAGGCTTTCATCCTCGGTTTTCCGGATATACGCGGGAATGGACTTTAATCCGGCCAAACGGGAGGCACGGAAGCGTCTCTCTCCGGCAATGATTTCATATTTTCCGTCTTCTACGGCCCGAACGGTTATTGGTTGCACGATCCCGATCGATTTGATCGAAACGGCCAGTTCCTGCAGGGCTTCCTCATCGAATTCGGTTCTCGGCTGAAAGGGATTCGGCCGTATATCGTCCAAATCCAACTCCTGAATGGCGGACATGGCTTCGGCCCTCGGTTTCGGATCTTCTGCCGCATCGGTTATCAAAGCTCCCAAACCTCTTCCTAATGCACTTTTCTTCACCATATTCAATTATTATTTACTTTATTATTCTTATCCAGCAATTCTTTGGCTAGATTCAAGTAATTCACCGTCCCGCGGCATTCCGCATCATAAAGAATTACCGGCTGTCCGTAACTGGGAGCCTCCGCCAGCTTCGTATTACGCTGAATCATCGTTTGGAACACCATATCTTCAAAATGCTTCTTCACTTCGGCCGCCACCTGATTGGACAATCGCAAACGCGCATCGTACATGGTGAGAACAAACCCTTCGATTTCCAAATCCGGATTCAGACGTTTTTGAATTATTTTTATGGTGTTCAGCAATTTCCCCAACCCTTCCAAAGCGAGATATTCACACTGGACCGGTATAATCACCGAATCGGCTGCCGTCAGCGAATTCACCGTGATCAGCCCCAGGGAAGGAGAACAATCGATAAGGACGTAATCGTATTTTTCTTTCACCGCATTCAATATGCCCGCCAATACCTTTTCCCGGTTATCGAAATTAAGCATTTCCAACTCTGCTCCGACCAGATCTATATTGGAAGGCAATAAAAACAGTCCGTCTATTTCCGTTTTTAAAATCGCTTTCTCAGGCTCCAGTCCGTCCACGATACATTCGTAAATCGTCGCATTCTCCAATTCTTTCAATTCATACCCCAAACCTGAAGTAGCATTTCCCTGCGGATCGGCATCCACCAACAATACTTTTTTTTCTAACACCGCCAAACTAGCCGCCAGATTTACCGAAGTCGTCGTTTTTCCCACACCACCTTTTTGATTTGCAATAGCGATAATCTTAGACATAAACTCCCATTTTATATTATGTCGTAAAAATACACATAAAAAAGAAATGGCCCTGATTTTTGTCTGTTTTTTTAATAACAAGGGAAGGTTTTTTATTAACATTACTTTTTTTCACATTGATTATCAGATAAATGTCTTTATTCTCCGAAATTTCAATTTTCTTTTTTCCCGGAGAAATACATTAAACGACTCTGAAAAAACAAAATCAAAAATTGTTTATTAATTTTATGCCGCCGATAATTCCGGCCCTATACCTTTTTATTTATCGGTTTTTTGTTTCCCTAACTGATAGAAACGATGATCTGCACGAAAGATGTCATGACAGCACTGAATACGCTGGGAAAGCCGGCTAAAGCGGAACACCTTTCCCGTTTTTTTAAAACAGGTAAAGGCCAGTACGGCGAAGGGGACCGTTTCCTCGGCGTTACGGTGCCCGAACAAAGAAGAATAGCCCAACAATTCCGGAACGCCGGCTACGACGTTCTGGAAGAACTCATCCGTTCCCCTTATCACGAACACCGTCTGACGGCGCTCCTGATTCTGTGCGATAAATTTCAAAAAGAAAAAACCGAAGAAGGACGGAAAGCCTGTATCGACTTCTATGTTTCCCACACCGCACACATTAACAATTGGGATCTGGTAGACCTCAGCTGTTACAAGTTGCTGGGACAATGGCTGGAAAACCGGGACCGTTCCTTATTATACAGTTGGGCTGAGGAGAACGATCTCTGGAAACAACGGATTGCCATCGTCACTTGTATGCATTTCGTACGCCGGGGGGATTTTCAGGATTGCTTTTCCATCGCCGACAAGTTGCTGCATCATCCCCACGATCTGATTCACAAAGCCGTAGGCTGGCTACTGAGGGAAACCGGGAAAAAAGACCGTACGGCTTTGGTCGGGTTCCTGCGTACCAGATACCGGGAGATGCCCCGGACTATGTTGCGGTACGCCATCGAACACTTCCCTCCGGAAGAACGTAAAAAATACCTTTGTTCTGAAATTTGAAAATAAAAATATGATCAGTTATTTACAAGTAGAAAGCCTCAGCAAACGCTTCGGCGAACAACTTTTATTCGAAAACATTTCTTTCGGCATAGGCAAAAACCAAAAAGTAGCCCTGATTGCTAAAAACGGAATGGGAAAATCGACTTTATTACAGATTATCGCGGGAAAAGACAGCCCGGAAAACGGATCGGTTACTTTCCGCAACGATATTTCGGTAGGGTATCTGGAACAAGATCCTCTCCTTACCGCTGAAAATACCGTGTTCGAAGAAGTCTTCCATTCGGACTCTCCCGTGCTGAACCTGATTAAAGCTTATGAAAAAGCGGTAGCCGAAAACAACCTGGAGAAACTGGAACAACTGATTCCTCAAATGGATGCCCAAGCGGCCTGGGATTACGACAACACCATTAAACAAATCCTTTCCGAACTGAAAGTAGACACGTATGAAAAAAAAATCGGACAACTTTCCGGCGGGCAAAAAAAACGGGTAGGATTAGCCAAAGTACTGATCAGCAACCCCGATTTCCTGATTCTGGACGAACCGACCAACCACCTGGATATCGAAATGACGGAATGGCTGGAAACTTTTCTGGAAAAATCCAAAGCGACCCTTCTGATGGTCACCCACGACCGGTACTTTTTGGACCGGGTATGTACCCACATCCTCGAAATCGACGATTTCGGCTTATTTTGCTACGAGGGGAACTATTCGTATTATCTGGAGAAAAGGGAACAGCGCATAGAAACCCGCAACGCCACCATCGACAAAGCCCGGAACCTCTTCCGCACCGAACAGGAATGGATGCGGCGAATGCCCCAGGCCCGAAGCCACAAAGCCCGCTACCGCATCGAAAATTTCTACAAAATTAAAGAAACCGCTTCCCAGAAAACCGAAGAAAAAAATCTGGAACTGGACATAAAGGGACAACGGCTCGGAAAAAAAATCCTCGAACTGGAACATATCGGCAAAAGTTTCGACGGGCACTGTTTGATCCGGGATTTTTCCTACAAATTCATCCGGGGGGAAAAAATTGGGATTGTCGGAAAAAACGGCATCGGGAAATCGACTTTTTTGAATATCCTGACCCGCAACCTGGCACCGGACAGCGGGAAAATTGAGATAGGGGAAACGGTGGTTTACGGGTATTACACCCAATCCGGCATTCAATTCCAGGAAAACGACCGGGTGATCGATATCGTTAAAAATATTTCGGAACGAATCGACCTGGGAAACGGTAAAATCATGTCGGCCTCCCAATTTTTGGAATATTTTATGTTTTCCGACAAACAGCAATACTCCCTGGTCAGTAAACTCAGCGGAGGGGAAAAACGCCGCCTGTACCTGCTCACCGTATTAATGAGTAATCCCAATTTCCTGATCCTGGACGAACCCACGAACGATCTGGACATCCTCACCCTCAATGTCCTGGAAGATTATCTGAAAGGATTTAAGGGTTGCCTGCTCATCGTATCCCACGATCGTTTTTTCATGGATAAAATCGTCGACCATATTTTTGCCTTCGAAGGGGAAGGAATCATCCGGGATTTTCCGGGAAATTATACCATTTACAAAAACCAAAAAGAAGAAGAAGAAAAAAAGAAACAGGAAACGGTAAAAAAAGAAAACCCGGCCCGCTCCTCCCGGCCCGAGACGGAAAAGAAAAGAAAACTCAGTTATAAGGAACAACAGGAACTTCTCCAACTGGAAAAAGAAATAGAAAATCTCCACCGGGAAAAGCAGGAAATAGAAGACGAACTTTGTTCGGGCCAGCTTTCCGGCCCCGACCTGATCCGGAAATCGGAACGCATTTCCCTGCTCCTGAACACCATCGATGAAAAAGAAACGAGATGGTTGGAATTAAGTGAAATATAGCCGAAGGAGCCACGGCCTCATCCGGATTAATTTATACATTTGAAAAAACAGACAGTCATGCAAAAAGTAATCGGTAAATTCCTGGAAGAACATCGGATTCCGAAAGACGCGGGCTTTATCCTGGCAGTGAGCGGAGGTCCCGATTCCATGGCCTTGCTTCACCTTTTCAAATATATGAATTTGAAGATTTACGCCCTGCATTGTAATTTCGGACTGAGGGGAAAGGAATCCAATATGGACGAACAATTTGTCAAACGTTTCTGTGAAACTTACGGAATCCCTTTGAGTGTAAAAAAATTCGATACCGCCCGTTATGCCGGAGAAAACGGAATCAGTATCGAGATGGCGGCCCGGGAACTACGTTATCGCTGGTTCCGGGAAATGCTGGAAAAGAAAAAAATGGATTACATCGTTACCGGTCATCATGCGGACGATGTGGCCGAAACGATTTTTATCAACATATGCCGGGGCACCGGTATACGGGGACTCACCGGAATCAAGCCCGTCAAGGGCAATTTACTCCGCCCCTTATGGAGTTGCTCCAGAGCCGAAATCTTAAACTACCTCCAGACTCAACAAGTGGGCTACCGTATCGATTCCTCCAACCAAAGTCTGGATTTTATCCGGAATAAAATCCGGCATAAAATCATTCCCGTATGTAAAGAGATCAATCCTTCCTTTTTATCTACCGTCCGGGAAAACTGTCATCACCTGACGGAAGTCTACAACATTTATACTCAAGCGATCCGGGAACTTCAGGCAAAAGTAACCGAGAGCAAAAATAACGAAATCCTGATTCACATCCGGGAAACACTGTCCACTCCGGCTCCTTATACCTTGCTGTATGAAATCTTAAAACCCTACGGTTTCAACAAAACCCAGACGGAAGATATCTTAGGAACCCACGATGCCACGCCTGGAAAAAAGTTTTATTCGGAACACTATCTCCTGACCAAAGGCCGAACCTACTGGCGTTTATACAAAAAAAACGAATCTCCTACAACGGTCCTGCTTCTGGAAAAAGAAGGCGAGTTCGACCTCCAGGGGAAAATTTACCGCTTAGAGATTTTCCCCCGCACTCCCGACTTCCAAATTCCCTCCGATCCGGCAATCGGTTGCTTCGACGCCGATAAGCTGCATTTTCCGCTGACCGTCCGAAATTGGGAAAAGGGAGATCGCTTTTGTCCGCTCGGCATGAATAAGCTCCAAAAAAAAGTCAGCGACTTTTTTATAGATCAGAAATTCAGCACGAAACAAAAAGAAGAATGTCGACTTCTACTCTCCGATAAAAAAATTGCATGGATTATCGGCCACCGGCCGGATGAACGATTTAAAGTCAGCTCGCTGACTCAACGTATTTTACAAATTAAACCCCTTCCGTAAAAAAGAGGCCGAAGCCTCTTTTAAACACACTAACAATAAATTTACTACACTTATAAAGCAATATAATTCTATATTGATAGGTCAAAGATAATTATTTAAAACGTTTGCAAAAAATATTTTGAACAAATTTTATTCACTCACTTATATTTTTTCCTAAAATTCTTTCTTTTCCTAACAACTTATAGCTAAGGTATGCTGCCGGCCAAAACCCCGCATATCGTATGACCAATTTACAGCCTCCTCCTGCTATTTTCCGGATGTTGTCCCCCTTCCTCTAACCGGGTCTTGTTTTTTGCCGAAAGGGAAATACCGGTTAAAAGCCTCTCAACCGCCATTTACAAACTTCTCCTTCCATTCAAAAACCGATTCCGCACTTTCGGATAAGAAAAAAGAGAATGAAAAATCCGGGAAAATTTTTCCCAAGGGCTCTCCTTTCCTCAAGCAATTATTTCGATGGTTTTTAGGCAGTAAACTTTTCTATCTGATATTTTATATCTACCTTTGTGACTATCATTCATTTAAAACGGAAAAAAACGGAAAGAACAGAAACGGAAGAAGGGAGGCCGTCAAACTGAAAAGAAGGAATGAGAATAGCAAAAAGAAAGGGAAATGAATTTTATTCCGGAAGAGACTGCAACCCTCAGAGAACGTAGGGAACAAAGCAAAAGACGTAAACGATTGTGTATTTTTTAAGAAAGTTTTACCCCTTCAACCGGGCATAATAAATGAGTTTATTATAAATTTGAAGAAAATTTCAGAATTTGTATCACTAAAAAATAGCGAAAATGTCAAAAATTAAAGTTGGTATCAATGGATTCGGACGTATCGGACGTCTGGTATTCCGGGCTGCAATGAGCAGAGACGATATTGAAATCGTAGGTATTAATGACCTGATCGATGTGGATTACATGGTCTATATGTTAAAATACGACACCGTACACGGCAGATTCAAGGGTACGGCTGAAGCCAAAGACGGTAAACTGATCGTAAACGGTCAGGCTATCCGTGTAACTGCAGAAAAAGACCCGGCTAACCTGAAATGGGATGAAGTGGGAGCCGAGTATGTAGTGGAGTCTACCGGACTTTTCCTCACCAAAGAAAAAGCGGAAGCTCATCTCAAAGCCGGAGCCAAACGCGTCGTGATGTCCGCCCCTTCTAAGGACGACACTCCTATGTTCGTTATGGGGGTAAACCATAAAAAATACGCCGGTGAAAGTATGGTTTCCAACGCTTCTTGCACCACCAACTGCCTGGCTCCCCTGACTAAAGTCATTCACGATAAATTCGGCGTAGTCGAAGGTCTGATGACCACCGTTCACGCTACTACCGCTACCCAGAAAACGGTTGACGGTCCTTCGATGAAAGACTGGAGAGGCGGACGGGCCGCTGCCGGAAACATCATACCTTCTTCTACCGGTGCCGCCAAAGCCGTAGGTAAAGTTATTCCCGAACTGAACGGAAAACTTACCGGAATGTCGTTCCGCGTGCCGACCCTGGACGTATCCGTTGTAGATGTTACCTTCCGTCTGGCTAAAGAAGCTTCTTACGACGAAATCAAAGGTGCGATCAAAGAAGCGGCCGAAGGGGAAATGAAAGGAATTCTGGGCTATACGGAAGAAGACGTAGTTTCCTCCGATTTTCTGGGAGACGCCCGCACGTCGATCTTCGATGCCAAAGCCGGGATCGCCCTGAACAAAAATTTTGTCAAACTGGTATCCTGGTATGACAACGAATGGGGCTACTCCAACAAAGTACTGGAATTAATCGTTCACATGAATACGGTTAAATAATTTTTCCGATATATTTAATAATAAAGGACGTCGATGACGTCCTTTTTATTTTGTAAAATCAATTATTATTATTTACTTTGTCATATAATTGCACAAATATAGTGCAATATTGTATTAAACAATGTATATTTGCGTTTGCATTCATCTCTCTACAAAAATTTGACGTTTATTGAAAGACGAGAAAAATGTGCAACGCCTACGCTTTATGTATCCGCTACAGAAGCGTGGGCTTGCTTGTTTTGTCTTTCGGGTCCGTCAAAACCTTTGTAGTGAAATAAGTAGAGCTCACGCTTTTTTATTTTCAAACGGAACATCTAAAGTGTGGAAAAATGGATATCGAGGAAATTGAAAAACAAAGTTTTGCTTTCATTGATCGTCATATTGATGCAACTTTTGATGAAGTACCCGAAGACCTTTTTAAAATCTGGCACATTTCCGTACCCATCGGAGAATATTTGAAAAGGGATTATGAACACCAATACGAATACCGGATTTACCGGTATGCTTTAAAAAAATACCAGGAGACAAAAGGCATCACGATTCCCGAAGACAAAATCATACCGGTGTTTAAAACCTTCCAACTTATGCTCAGTATTCCTTTTATCCGAAAATACCGTTTTCCCCGGGAAACTGCTTTCCGGATTTTTGATTTTCAGTTTTACCTGACCCTGCTGTAATTCCGTTCAGACCTTTCTGGAAGAAGGCTTTTCTCTCGCAAAGATTCTCACTGAAACCGACTTTCGGCTCTAAATATACCCAAAAAAGAGGGAGCACCTTTCCGTCTCCCTCCAGTAACTTCCAAGCTTACCTAAAATGGGCCGCTCATTTGCAAAGGAAATTGATTTGTTTCTGAATAGCCGCTTTACATACGGGACAGAATTCATCTATCGTATGCAAATTGTTCATCAGACAATTCGGCCACGGCCGGTACACTCCCTTAGCGACATATCCCCCGCCTTCATATACCCCCAGCTTGCGGGAATTTTTGTCTGTCAGAGGAGTAGGTACGGGAGTATCGGAATCCAGCATTTTTTTCCATTCCTTACGGTCGAAATTTACCAAAGTCGTCAGATTCTCCTCCCAGGGTTCCACATCGGTCGGATACATGTCGTTATAAGATACATTCCCTACATACTCATCTCCCAAACCCAGCAAAACATGTCCGAATTCATGCACATATATCTTGCCTGTGCGGGTAGGATGATTGGCCGCACTGATGCCGTAAAAGTTGTAAATGCCGCCTCCTCCGTATTTTTGGGTATTCGACAATACATAAATATATTCATAAGGAACATGAGCGGCCAGATCTCTCAGATTCTGAAAATCTTCTATCATCTGATAACGCTCGGAATCGAAGGTATAAAAAGAAGCCTTAGCTGCAGTTTTTCTCCACAGATGTTCCCCGGGGATCGTTACGCCCGATTCGTGGGAAGGCGCCCATACAGCCCGTATATTAAAACGATAGGCATTTTCCTTAAAAGGAGAATAACTGAAAAATTCCCGGGCAAACGTCCGGCAGGCCTCTATAAATTTTTCTTTTTCATTTTCCGAATAGCCTTCGGGCAAAAGCACCAAATCTACCCGGTGTTCGGGATTGCCGTTATAAGCCACTTCAAAAGTTTCATATTGAGGCGAAAACTTACGAATAAAATAATTCTTTACTTGTATGTCATACTCGAATTTCTTTTCATAAATCCCTTTCCGGTTCCGCGCATACAACTCGATCCGCACATCGTTTTTCGGATAAGGAAAAATTACCGACTCAGGCATACATTTACTGGTCTTTGATGCTTCTTCCGTAGTCTGCCATTCGTTAAAAAGCGTACAATAGGTACGGGAATAAAGCAGTTTTCCAGTAGCAGCATCCACTATTTTAAACATTTGATTTCCATAACCGGTATCATCGATCAGGGAAACTTTCGAACCGGCCCAGTAGGGCTCTTCGATCAACTCATCAAAAAAATATTCCTGAGTAGTGCTATTGCCGCAATGATAAAAATCAAAACGCATGGTTTTATCCCAAAAATACTTATCGAACTGAGCCTGAACCGAGCCCAACGAGCTACAGAATAACAGAAGTAAAAAGACACACCTATTCATTATTGTACGGTTTTAAAAATTAATTTTTTATATCGGGTAAATGTAATAAATAAAATAAGAATAAAAAAAATTCCAATTCTTTTGCAATAGTAAATATTTTTTATTTACTTTGTCCAGATTTCGTAAGTAATCATTCAAAAGGCCACATACACAGCACACATTACGCCAACGGGACTGTCTGTCAACCCCGCCTTTTGATTACAACCAGATACAGACAGTCCCTTTTTTTAAAAATAGGTTTACTTTTCTCCCATCTCTCATTTACACGCTATTTTTTAACAACCCGATACCTTAGGAAAATCTGAAAATCGAATTCCCTTTTTCCTTCAAACCCCCGGCTTCGAATTTCCGTATAAAATCCAGCAGCCGCAAAAATAGATACAACCGTCTTTTTTCCAAGAGCCGGTTGTCTTAAATCCGGCCGAATGCCGCTTCCAGGAAGGGAATATATGCCTTTGTTCGGTTCAGCCGCCGGAAACCTGAGTTCAAACCACCGCTAAACCAGGAAAAGAAGACAGAAAAACCGAAATCGGTAATTTTAGAGCATAAAAATCGATTCACTAGGAGAATTCATGATTTTTTTATAATTTAGGAAGGTCGTTTGAATTTTTTAGATTCACTTTTCTAGAGTGGGTTTTATGGTAGGTGTTGAACGGGTCGGGCGGAGAGATTCAAAACTGGAAACATCTCTTTTATTTCTTACGGTAACCGCAAGAAAACTTTCAGCCTCCGGGGAGGAGTGCGCATGATAAAAGAAAATAAAAAAAAAATAAAGGAATGAAACGAACCTATCAGGCTTACGGACTGGCAAATTACCGGAATATACCTCAGATAGCCCGTTTATCTTCGGAAGAACTAGATGCGATTGAGGTGGTAGGAAGGGTATTGCCGTTCAAGACCAATAATTATGTTGTAGAAGAACTGATCGACTGGGAGCGGATTGCTACCGACCCTATTTTCACCTTAAACTTTCCCCGCCGGGAAATGCTGTCCAAAAAATATTATACGACCATTCGGAAATTACTGGAACAGCCGGTCGAAAAAGATAAATTTACGGCTACCGTAAACGCTATCCGACTGGAATTGAACCCCAATCCGGCCGGCCAAGAACACAATGTACCGATGTTGGGGAACACCCGCTTAAAGGGTATTCAGCATAAATACCGGGAAACCGTTCTGTTTTTTCCGGCACAGGGACAAACGTGCCATGCTTATTGTAGTTTTTGTTTCCGCTGGCCCCAATTCACCGGCATGAACGAACTCAAATTCGCCATGAAAGAAACGGACCTGCTGCTCAACTATCTGCGTCTGCACCCCCAGGTGACCGATATTCTGTTCACCGGAGGAGACCCGATGACCATGAGCGCTTCCTTGTTATCAGCTTACGTGGAACCTTTACTACAAGCCGGTTTCGAACACATTCAAACCATACGCATCGGTTCTAAATCCTTAGCTTACTGGCCTTATCGCTTTATTTCGGACACCGATGCGGATGATATTCTCCGTTTATTCGAGAAAGTGACCGCTGCTGGAAAAAACCTCTCCTTTCAAGCCCATTTCAATCATCCGGTGGAACTCTCCACAAAAGCGGTACAGCAAGCCATTCGGAACATCCGGAATACCGGCGCACAAATCCGCACCCAATCGCCCTTACTGAAACATATCAATGACTCACCGGACCTCTGGTCGGAAATGTGGCGCAAACAGGTCGATTTGAATTGTATACCTTATTATATGTTCGTAGCCCGGGATACCGGAGCAAAACATTATTTTGAACTTCCCCTCGAAAAATGCTGGGATATCTTTCGCAAGGCCTACCGGCAGGTCAGCGGCATTTGCCGGACGGTACGGGGTCCCAGTATGAGCGATGAACCTGGAAAAATTCAAATTTTGGGTATAACGGAAATCCAGGAGGAAAAAGTATTTGTCCTCCGTTTCATTCAGGGACGGAATCCCAAATGGGTCGATGTGCCGTTTTTCGCCGCCTATGATCCGAAAGCGACCTGGTTCAGCGAATTACGCCCGGCATTCGGAAAAGATAATTTTTTCTTCCAGCAGGAGTATCCCCCCCGTCCTTCTTACGGGGACAATCTTTTATATGAATAGAAAGGGGAAAAAACGGGTGGAATGCTTTCCTGGCGGTCATTTCCCTTTCATCCCTTCCGGCTTTCCCCGGCCGGAACGACCAACACGAACTGCGACTAAAAAGTAAACAGATCATTCAGGGACTCGCTCATGGTCGGGTGGGTATAAATTTGATCCCTTAAAAATGTATAATCCAATCCCGCTTTTATCGCTACACTTACCGTATTGATCACTTCTTCGGAATCTACACAAAAGAGAGAACACCCCAGTATTTTACCGTCTGCAGCATCTACCACTGATTTCAATACACCCTCCGTTCCTCCCAATACCCGGGCCCGGGGGATCGTAGCCACGTCAATCTTTTTCACCAAAACCTCATAACCCTGGGCTCTCGCTTCTTTTTCCGTTAAGCCGATACGTGACAGAGGAGGATCGATAAACACCGAATAGGCTACCGGCTGACGGTCGGAAACCGTCCGATCGTTCTCCCCGAATAATTGTTCCCGTATGATCCGGTAATCGTCGAGTGAAATGTAAGTAAATTGCAGTCCTCCTTTTACATCTCCCAACGCCCACACTCCCGCTACGCTGGTCTGAAGCTTTTCATTCACCACAATGGCACCGTGCTTATCCGTCTTTATACCGGTCGTTTCCAGCCGAAGAGAAGAGGTAGCCGGACGCCGTCCCGTAGCCACGAGTAAAGCTTCCGCCTCCACGGCATATTCTTCTCCCTTCGCAGCATCCCGGCAATTTACCGATACCCGGTCGCCCGAATTCTTCACCGACAAAACCTGCGTATTTACCCGGAAAACTATTCCTTTTTTTTCCAGTGTCGAACGGACGGCCTCAGCGATATCCGGGTCTTCCCGGCTCAACAAATGAGGATAACTTTCCAGAACCGTCACCCGGGATCCGAAACCGGCAAACATCGAAGCAAATTCCAAACCGATATATCCACCTCCGATAATGACGAGGCGCTCCGGCAATCGCTTCAATTCCATGATAGAAGTACTGGTGTATACATTCTCCGTCTCCTCAATGCCTTCTATAGGCGGAATAACCGTTTCAGCTCCCGTATTGATAAATATTTTTTCCGCCGTCAGGAGAAGGGTCTCTTTTTCGGTTTTCACCTCTATCACTTTATCCGAACGAAAAGCCGCTTCTCCCGTGTACAAATCCACCTGGGGATTATTGTTTAAATTATCGAAATTTTTCTTCCGTAAAAAAGCCGTGATCTCATTCTTTTGATCGATAGCTTTGCGGAACTCTTCTGACTTTTGCCCGAAATCCTGCAACGGATGATATCCGGCGATTTTCGCACTATGGATCAAAGCCTTGGTGGGAATACAGGCAATATTGATACAAGTTCCTCCGTACATCTGAGCCGAACGTTCTACGAGGGCTACGTTCCAACCCCTTTTTCCCAAATCGGATGCCAGCGTCTTACCGCCTTTACCGAATCCGATAATAATTGCATCGTAATTTTTCATATCCGTCATTTTTGTTGTTTAAGTATCCTCCGGGCCGAATCGGACAAAAGAAGTACCGCTCCCGCCAATATGGCCACATCTTTGACGACCAGCCGTCCCCTCCCCGATAAAAAGGGAAATCCGTAATCGCTATCCCCTAAATCCGGCACCCATACTTCCGGTGTGGTAACTAAAAAAGAAAGGGTACCTATCGTCATAAGAATAGCTAAAATATCTCCTACCATGCCGATCTTCGGTGAAAAAATACCCAGGAAAACCAGGATCCCGATGCTGACGATCAAAACTCCCAAACCATAGGAAAAACCGTAAGTATTGTTTTCTCTATGCCATTGACGGTTTTCCGCTTTATAAACTCCTTCCGGATTCATATGTTTTTTATAATCCGGTGCATCGTACTTATAAAAGAAACTCATAAAAGGACTGTTGGCTACGAAAGGCACGATGCCATCCGCCTCGTAAGCAAAATATTTGAGTCCGCCGATCCATACAAAAATAACCAGTATGGCTATTCTCATCAAGTTCATTCCCAGCCGTTGAGAAGAAGCGGCTTTTTCTAAAAAACAGTTGAATAATGCAGTTATTTTCGTTTTCATGCTTATGGGTATTAATTATTATTTTCTGAATACAAAAATACACCCCTCCGACGGAGGAATGATTGGACATTTTGCCTGAAAAATTGGCAATTTTTCCTTTTACAGAAAATAACTACCTTCACATACGAAACCCGGGAAAGACAGTTTCCCAAAATTCTCCCGAAAATTCGCGGGTTGAGTTTCCCCAGTAGAAACCGGAAAATTTCGCTTTCGGCGGGGATTTCTTTAAGGATATATTTCCGGCGGGAGCGGCCTTTTGGATTCCTTGATCAGGCAAGTGCATGCACCCGGCGAAATTCCGAACAACTTTGTCCGGTGGTATTTTTGAAAAAACGGGCGAAGGCGGCCTGTTCCTCGAATCCCAGGAGAAAAGCGATCTCTTTCGGACTTTTGGAGGTATAGAGCAGCAAGCGTTTCGCCTCTGCTTCCACCCGGCCGTGAATGATACGGATAGCCGAAGGCTGACGGGTGGCGGAGAGGATATTGGCTAAAGTTTTAGGGGACTTATTCAACAGGTCGGCATACTCCTGTACCTGCTTCTTTTCCCGGTAATGCATATCCACCAATACGTAAAATTTTCGTACGGTTTCAATTAAGCCTTCGTTTCGGTCTTCTACACCGCTTTTGTTCCGGACGATGCGGGTACAAAGAATAATGTAGCGTTTCAACAAAATCCGAAGCATTTCTTCCTGTAAGCGGTCCGCCGCTGCGAACTCATCCTGTAAAATGCCGCTGAGCGTATCCAAACGTTTTTGTTCCTGAATGGAAGGTACGAACTTAACGATTTCCGAAGAACCGTGAAAAAGCAAACCGTTACAGGAAACCTCGTGATCGTTTCCGTGAATACAATAAAAATTGCTGTTGAACAAAAGAGCCTCATATTTTCCTTCCAGAGAAAGGAAACACATGTGATGCAAATAAGTAAGGGTAACGATTTCCCCCTTACGCAAGCGGACGGACTGTTCGTCGATTTCCAAACCGATTTCCCCTTCCGTTACCCGGATAAATTTATACAAACTGCGATCTTTTTGTAATTCCTGGTTCTCATGCAGCATATCGCACAGTACCATGCGTCCCTTGATTTTCCGATTTTCAAAAATGCACAACATAATCCGGCGGGTTTAAAAGCATATGCAAACCTTAGATTTGCCTGAGGTTTTAGTTTCGAAGTTTTTACAAGACAAAAGTAATAAAATTGCGGGGAAAAGAGAGAAAAGAAACCTGAATCTCCCTTATTTTCCTTTATCGGAAGCTTCGGCTACCGGAGCCCCACTCTTCCCTCCGGCTGAACATACCTCCTTCAATTCCGGTCCAGATATTCTTCTTTGAATATCTGGACGCATAAAACAAAAATAGCCAACATCAGCGGACCGAATATCACCCCCATAAATCCGAACAGTCCCAATCCGATAATTACTCCGAAAATGGTAATCAAAGGATGCGTATCCGCCATTCTTTTTACCAAAAAGGAACGCACCACATTATCCGTATTCGAAACCACCAAAAGGGCGTAGGCCGTTAAGCCGATAGCATTTCCCCAATGGCCGGTAACCCCGATGTACAAAGCCAGGGGTAACCACACGATAGCGGTACCGATTACCGGAATGATGGTAGCAAAACACGACACGACTCCCCAAATAATCGGTGCCGGTGCCCCGAAAATAAAATAGCCGATAGTAGCGACTCCTCCCTGCATAATCGCCAATAAAGGAACTCCTATGGCATTCGATTTTATCACCATATGAAATTCGTGCAGAATATCCCGTTTATTTCTCCGGCTAAACGGCAACAGTTGGCTCACATACTCTTCCATTTTCCTTCCACCCACAAACATAAAATAAAGAATAAAAAGCAAGGCCAACACATTGATGGCAAAACTGGCGATGCTCCCCATCAGAATTTGTCCCAAACGGGGCAAATACGAAAACGCCAGATTGATATTGGCTTTGCTGAGTAAATCATAGCCGGTCTTATCCCGGATCAAATCGGAAATATGATAAACCGGTTCCATGAGGCTGCGGGGATTCAAATTGACCGCCTGTAATTTGCTTACCATCAGCCAGACGACCAGGGAAAGGGGAATCAAAAAAAGCAAGGCCGTCTCGATCAGCAGCAAAATCGCCACAATACTCCGTCTCCAGTGTTTCTTTTCGGTCAGATAAAACATCTGCTCCCGAAGCAAAATATAAATGGTCATCGCCCCCAGTATTCCCCCCAGAAAGGAAGTCAAATTCAAAAAAATCAGGACTCCCAACAGTAAAATAATGACAATAAGCGAATATCTCCAATATTGTTCTTTTACACTCATTGCATACCGTTTTACGACTCATTAAAAATAAGGTAGTGAAGAATAAATAAGGCCGGTATCGTTTTTTCCGCTTGCGGAGACAACAGCTCACCGGTAATGCCCTTTATTTTCCGGGTATTTTCCTTTATTTTTCTGCCCATTGATGAATCGTCCGGCTATGGACCTCCACCCCGAATTTTTCAGCCTTCAGCAAAATCCGGTTGGCCAGTTCCTTTTTTTTCTCGTCGGGAGCATACCGAAAATAGGACTCGGCAGCACGGACATGAGCTGCGTCCGGCATCGGGAACTCCCGGGTTTCCGGAATACCAAAATCCGAATCTTTTAATTCCCGTCTTTCCTCCGCATTTAAATGATCGGTATGTTTCTTGGGATCGTTCATAGCAATTGTATTTTAGTCGTACAATCCCATAAACGATAAAAATTTTGAAAAGATTAGTTTTTTACATTTTTTATCAGCAACGCCTCTGCCTGCTAGGTAAAATAACGGTTCCCCGCCGTTCCGGCCTGTAAAGGATAAACCAGCACAAAACTGTTGGCAAAAAAATACTTATTCAAATAGCCGGGCACCCGGTTCATGCCGGCATTATAAGAAAGCCGGTCCCTCCGGCTCATAATGACCCATAATATATCGTCTTTTTTTACATCCCGGAATACGATCAAAAAATCGTCCCAATCGCTGAACTCCACATATTCCCTATCCCCGTTCTGTTTCGACAGTAATTTTTTCAATCCCGTGAGAGTCGTACCGGAGCCGTAAAAAACGGCTTTTGCTCCCGTATTCTGAATGACATTCCAAATCCGCATCACCCATTGGGTAAATCCGATTTCTTTTTCAGCATCTTCCGGTATAACGATCAGGTGACGCCTCATGGTGGACAAAGGCTGTACGGATTTGTAAATCAAGGTAGTGACATCGCTATGGCTCAGTATTCCTTCCGTAATCCTTCCCAGGAAAGAAGTGGGAATCCCTTTTTCTTTATGTAATCCCAGTACCAGGTCGGTTATACCGTGTTCCATAATTACACTCTGAATCGCGTTCGTCACATTCAGGTCATACCGCAACAACTCCTGCAAACGGGTGTCGGTAGCGGCCGCCGTCAAAGCTGCATTTTGCAACAATTTGCGGGATTGTTTCAATTGCTGTTCGTTGTTCGTCTGATTGTCCATCACTTTCAAAGCATACAAATGCCGGACATTTTTAGAAGATTTTATGGCCAGACTGAGATTGACCAGCTCTTCAGCCGTCTCTTCATTACTGATAGGAATCAGTATCCGTTCCGAATGTTCGCTCTCCTCCGTTTCTTTTCCGCTATTTTGAGCCAGGGCCAGGTTATGCGCTCCTTTCTGGGCTGCAAAAGAAGCCATGGTACACGTAACCAGTATCATCAGAATCGTACCGTTCAACACGCTTTCATTCAGCAGACGGATCGGTTCTCCCTGAGGGGTCTGACCCAATATGACATTATATCCTACCATAACGGCCGCCAGCGTAGCCGCCGCCTGCGCATTACTCAAACCGAAAATAACCCTTCTCTGATCCACAGACATCCGGAAGGTTTTCTGAGTCAGCCAAGCTGCCGCAAATTTCGCTACCGTAGCTATGACAATCATCACAATTCCCACCTTGATGGTGTCGAAACTGGTGAAAAAAGCCCGGTAATCGATCAACATGCCTACCCCTATCAGAAAAAAAGGAATAAAAATGGAATTCCCGATAAATTCCACCCGATGCATCAAAGGCGAAGAATGAGGAATGAGACGGTTTAAAGCCAAACCGGCCAGAAAAGAACCGATAATAGCTTCCATTCCTGCTAATTCTGCCAGGTAAGCGCCCAAAAACACCATCACCAATACGAAAATATATTGGGAAATACTGTCCTGCACCCGCTTAAAAAACCAACGTCCGATCAGAGGAAATACCAAAACGACGAACAAAGCGAACACCAGAACGGAAATACTCAAACGGACCCAGAAATGATCTCCCATTTGGCCCGTCGTCATTCCCACAATGACCGTCAATACCAATAAAGCCAAAACGTCCGTAATCATCGTCCCTCCGATAGTGATGCTTACCGCCCGGTCTTTACTGATTCCCAATTTACTGATAATGGGATAGGCGATTAACGTATGGGAAGCAAACATACTGGCCAGTAAAACGGAAGTCTCCATCGTAAAACCGAGCAAATATTTCCCCGCCACAATTCCTAATCCCATCGGAATCAGAAAAGTATACATCCCGAACACCATACTGCGACCGCTGTTTTTCTTAAAATCTCCCATATCGATTTCCAGACCTGCTAAAAACATAATGTAAAGCAGACCCGCCGTGCCCGACAGAATAATGCTGCTATCGCGTAACACCAGATTCAATCCGTGCGGACCGATGACTGCTCCCGCAATGATCAATCCCAATAAATGAGGAATCTTAAATTTGTTCAGCACCAAAGGAGCTGACAGAATAATAACCAGAATCAACAGAAATTTCAAAACCGGATCGGTTAAAGGTAGTGCGTGGGAAATAACGAACGTCAACATCGGTACAAATTTATTCGTCCTGTAAGCGCCGGTCCTCCTTCTCCCCAAACCCGGCTGGGGAAAGTGAGCCGGCTATCCAAATTCTTTCATTCGGAATCCCGAATGAGAAAACAAATTTAAATAAAATAATCCGAAGACCCTTTTCTTTTTCCAGATAAATCCAGGTGAGTTATCTCAACTTATTCCGGTTAAAATGAGGGGCCGCTTTCCATTGAAAAAATAAAGCGGATACGACCGTCAGACAAGCCCCCATGAAGTATGCGTGATTGAATCCTCCGAACGCCTGGGCCATCGCCCCTCCCGCCATTAATCCGATTCCGATGCCCACATCCCAACTGGTCAGATAAGTAGAAGTGGCGGTACCCCGCTGGCTATTGGGAGCCAAATTTACGAACAGCGTATTGAAAGCCGGAAACATAGTTCCGAAAGCAAGCCCCTGCAAAAGCGCAATCCCTAAAAACAAATAAGAAGTGAAATCCGGGTCCCAACGAATCAGACTTTTACAAGCCGCTAAAATAAAAAAACTCACGCAAGCCAGATACATGCCCAAAGAAATCACCTGCGTAATCCGGCCCTTGTCCACCTGCCGGCCGGAAAATATGCGGGAAACGGCGAGACCTGCAGCCATACAAGTAAAAAACAAGCCCGAACCCGTCCGGATGCCCAGTTCTTCGGCATACATAGCTACATAACTGGTAGTCATTCCATACGGTATGGAAAGCAATAAAAGAGAAAAACCGGCCGGTAAGCCTTTCACCAGAAAAAACCGGTCCAAAGAAATAGGTTCCCGCTTGACAGGCTGTTTAAGGGGCGTTTTTACCAAACCGGCCATAACCAATCCCAGGCTTCCCGAAATCAACGAACAGGCGAAAATCACCTCGTAAGAAAACACTCCGTGCATAAAGAGACCCGTCATCGGACCGAAACTCATTGCAATATTATTGGCCAGTCCGTAATATCCCAATCCTTCACCCCTTCGGGAAGAAGGCAGGATATCAATCACGATGGTATTACCGGCCACGGACACCATACCGAAAGCAAAACCGTGGAGAATACGCAAAAAAATAAATAAGACCAAAATCCCGGCCGCCATATACCCTCCGAAGATTACCGTAAAGACAAAATACGACAACAAATACAAAGGTTTCCGGCTAAAAGTGTCGAGTAAGTAACCGGAAAAAGGACGTATACACAAACAAGCAATCGTATAACAAGACAGTATAAAGCCGATGAGGGAACGCCCCGCCCCGAATTGCTCCCGAAGAAAAAAAGGCAAAACGGGTAAAAGCAGATAAAAGGCAAAAAAAAGCAAAAAGTTTGCTGCCAAAATAAAACAAAAACTCGGAGATAAAAGCTTATCCTTCGCCATATACCTAATATTTAAGCTCCGCATCACGGATATTCCCTAGGTGTTTCGCCTTCCCATCCGACCGGCTAAAAACGGTTGTAAAATTACAAAATAAATGTCTTCCCTATCCCCTCTCCGGAACTTTTTGAAAAAAACCGGACAAAGTTGCAGAACAAACGCCAAACGGATCCGGATAAACGGGGATGAGGGAACTTTAAAAAAACTCCCCATACTCCCGTACCGGACTTAAAATCCCCGAAAGCAAATCTTCCCCTCCCTAAAAGAGAAAAACCGCGACATTTTCCGAAAATTATCGCAATATCCTCAGGAATTAATTATTTTTGCCCGCAAGGCGTAATAATAAATCGATACCGACAAACACATGGATTCATTTCAGGGGGACCGTATTCTTCACCACATGCAAAAAGCCAAAATCGGTTGGTGGGAAGCCGATTTTCAGGCCCAACAATATATATGTTCGGAGTTTATCCGGGATTTACTGGGATTAGGTTCCCGGGAAACAATCAGTTTTAAAGATTTCCGGAAATTGATTCGGGAAGATTACCGGCTGAGAACCATCAATGAATTTTCTTTCGGTAAAACCCAAAATATATACGACCAGGTTTATCCGCTCGAAACCCGAGAAGGAATAAAATGGGTGCGGGTAAAATTATGCTCGAAAGAAACGGATGAAAACGGCAATCTGAGGACCTACGGTTTTATGGAATGCCTGGATACCCCTGAAATTTCCGATTCCGAGCATACGGCGCTACAACGGATCAACAATCTGTTCGCCCAGCAAAACAGCATCTCCCGTTCGTTACTCGCATTACTCCGGACGGAGGATATGAGCCTCGTGATTAATAAAATCTTAGGAGATATTCTACAGCAATACCCCGAAGGAAGAATTTATATTACTGAATATGATCCCTCGACCGACCGGTCGATCTGCCGTTACCAGGCCAGCAATTTATCCCCTGCACAAAATTATACCATCGACCTCCCCTTCGAAACGACCACCTGGTGGACCGAACAATTGATCCGGAAATCTTCTCCTCTCGTCCTAGCCAATCTGAACGAATTGCCGAAGGAAGCAAAAGAAGAAAAGCAACGGCTTGCCGCCGAAGGAATCAAATCCATGCTGGCCGTTCCCCTGATTTCCCGAGACCGGGTATGGGGATATGCCGGAATCGATATCATTCACAAAGACCACATTTGGAGAAATGAAGATTATCAATGGTTCGCCTCTCTGGTAAATATTGTCGGTATTTGCATGGAACTCCGGAAATCCGAAGAAGCAGCGCAAAAAGAAAAAAATTACCTGAGAAACCTGTATAAGCACATGCCGGTAGGATATGTGCGTTTAAAAATTCTGTACGATGAAAACGGAAATCCGGACGACTACCTGATTGTGGATTCCAACGATATGGCCCAGACGATCTACAAAGGTTCTGTCCAACATATCGGAAAAAGAGCCAAGGAATTGGCGTACGATACCGCCGCCCATTTACCTATTTTAATAGAAGTGTTGGAAAGAGGTAAACCTTACGACCTCAATTCCTATCTTCCCGAACAGGAAAAATATTGTCATTCGATTTTATATTCCCCGGAAAAAGACGAGATTGTTGCACTTTTCTCCGATATGACGGAAGTATTTACCGCCCACAAAGCGTTGGATCAGAGCGAACAGATCCTGCGGAATATCTATAAAAACCTGCCGGCGGGTATCGAACTTTACGACAAAGACGGCTATCTGATCGATATTAACGACAAAGAACTGGAGATTTTCGGTCTCAAGGACAAAAAAGACATCCTGGGGGTCAACTTGTTCGATAATCCTATTTTACCCGAAGAATTAAAAGAAAAAATCCGACGAAAAGAAAACACGGATTTTCTTTTAGACTATGATTTTTCCAATTTACACGGCTATTATTCCTCCCGGGGACAAGGAGTGATCAATCTGCTGACCAAAGCGACCATGCTGTACGATTCCCAGAATAACTTCACCAACTATCTGCTCATCAACATCGACAAAACCGAATCCATTGTAGCTCACAATCAAATACAGGAATTCAAAAATTTTTTCACTTTAGTGGGGGATTATGCCAAAGTAGGATATGCCCATTTCGATGCCTTGACCCGCGAAGGGTATGCCTTAAGCAGTTGGTACCGGAATGTGGGAGAAGCCGACGGCACTCCCTTGAGCCGCATCATCGGTATTCATACGCACTTTCATCCGGACGACCGGGCGGTTATGATCGACTTTTTCGATAAAGTATCCCGGGGACAAATACAGGATTTACGACGGGACGTAAGGATATACCGGGCCGGAGGGCATTATACCTGGACCCGGGTCAACGTACTCGTCCGGGATTACCGTCCGGCAGACGGCATCATCGAAATGCTCTGTATTAATTACGACATAACCGAATTGAAAGAAATCGAAGAAAAACTCATTCAAGCCAAAGAAAAAGCAGAAGAATCCGATCGTCTGAAATCAGCTTTTCTGGCCAACATGAGCCATGAAATCCGCACGCCCTTGAACGCTATCGTCGGTTTTTCCAATTTGCTGGCGGAAACTCCGGACGAAGCAGAAAAAAAGCAATACCTGGAAATCGTAGAAAAAAACAACGAATTATTGCTTCAATTGATTTCAGATATCCTGGACCTGTCGAAAATCGAAGCGGGAACTTTCGAAATGGTCAAAGGAGAAGTAAATATCAAAACCTTATGCGCCGATATCGTACAAGTTCTCCAAACCAAAACTTCTCCGGGAGTAGAATTATGTTTTGACCGGGAATCACCCGATTTTGTGATTATCAGCGACAAAAACCGATTGCAACAAGTGATTACCAATTTTGTAAATAACGCCATTAAATTTACGCCTTCCGGAAGCATTACCATCGGTTACCTCATCCGTCCCCATGAAGTGGAATTATCCGTCACCGATACCGGCATCGGTATTTCTCCCGCCCAGCAATTACAGGTCTTCGATCGTTTCGTAAAACTGAATCATTTTGTCCCGGGAACGGGCCTAGGCTTATCTATCTGTAGAAGCATTGTAGAGCAATTGGGAGGCCGTATCGGGGTTAATTCGGAAACCGGCAAAGGGTCCCGCTTCTGGTTTACGCTTCCTCTACCCGGATAATCCGGCCCCCGAGAGGCTGTGGGAAGCCGTTTACTCCGGATGTGGCCATCTGCGGAATTTCCTCAGAAAGTTCTGCGCGGGAGGGATAAACTTTTACTTCTTTCACACCGTTTCCCCCGAGGCGAGTCCTTTCAGCCGCTCCCCGCTGAGACGGTATAACGTCCAATCCTCCAGCGCCTCCGCTCCCAAAGTTAAATAAAAATCAATCGACGGACGGTTCCAATCCAGACACACCCACTCCAAACGCCCACATCCCCTTTCCACGGCAATCCCGGCCAAGCGTTTCAAAAACGCTTTTCCGAAACCTTTCCCACGCATGCCGGGATCGATGAATAAATCTTCCAGATAAATTCCGCTTCTTCCTAAAAACGTCGAGAAATTGTGGAAAAACAAAGCGAAACCGATGGGGTTCCCCCGGTATTCCCCGATTAGAACCTCCGCTTTCTTTTGCCGGAATATCCACTCCCGCAGCAGATCCTCGGTAGCCACCACCTGCTCCGACAGTTGTTCGTAATCCGCTAATTTTTTAATAAAGTGCAGGATAAGAGAAATATCCTTCTCCTCTGCATAACGAAAACAAAAATGCTGTTCATTCATACTATCGCTTCTTTTGCTGTTGTGATTACCTCCGGATTTTTCGCACCGCACGATCGGGACAAATATACGGTAATCTATTTTATATTCTCCTTTGGTTCTCCGAAGAAACCGATTTTAAAAACCTTTTTCGTTTCCTAAAAAAATAACATATTGATATTTTACATTTAATTTCTTAATTTTGTAAATCATATTTGAAAATTTGTGACCTGAATTAAATTTTTAATCGTGCGGTTTTACTGGTGCGCAGTCGGAGAAGAAGAGAAAACCGTAGGAAAGCAAAAGAATATTGTAAATACACACTCGCATGAGAAATCTCGTCATACTATGCGTATTGGGATTGGCAAACCTTACCGGAAGGGCACCAATCACCGTCCGGGGAACAGTGGTTGACGGGAGAACCGAGAAGGCGCTACCGGGACTTAATGTATTATTGCAGGATCTCCGGGCAAAAGCCATCTACGATTATACAACTACAGGCGTGGACGGCTCTTATTCGGTTACTTATCAAGGAACGGACGACAGTTTATTACTGGCGATTACGGGTTTTAATATCAAGGCGGTAAAACGGAAGATCTCCGCCCGGAATCAGATTCTATCTATTCAGGTAGAATACCAGCGCGTTACTATCAACGAAGTGAAGGTGAAAGCCGAACCGATCCGAAAGCAAAGGGATACGTTGAATTACAATGTGGCCAGCTTCAGCGACGCCACAGACCGATCCATCGGGGACGTACTGAAAAAAATGCCCGGCATAGAAGTCGAGAAATCGGGAAAAATTAAATACAACGGCAAACCGATCAACAAATTCTATATCGAAGGGCTGGATATGCTGGAAGGCCGTTACGGAATCGCTACTCACAATATTTTGGCTAAAGACATTTCTACGGTACAGGTATTCGAAAACCATCAGCCAGTCCGGGTATTGAAAGACCTCCGGCTTTCCGACCAGGCCGCCCTCAACCTTAAATTAAAAAAATCGGCCAAAAGCACCTTCAACGCTCTCCTCCATTTAGGCGGAGGCTATAAACCGGGTCTCTGGAACGGAGAACTGATTACGCTTTATTTCGCCCGGCGACTTCAAAGCCTCAATACCTATAAAACCAATAACACAGGAGAAAACGTATCGGAAGAATTGAGATCTTTTTACGACAAAAGCGATATTTTCATTTCTCCTTTGCAAGTCCACTCCCCGATCAAACCTCCGCTGGAACAGGAACGTTACTTAAAAAACAATATTCATAGCATCAGCGTGAATTCCCTACGAAAATTAAAATCAGATCTCGAAATGACGGCCCATGTCGATTACACCCACGACCGGCAATCCGAAAGGGGAAATTCCGTCACCACCCATTATTTACCGGATATTTCCCCCCTTGTACTTCCGGAACAAACCTCCGTATTCCGAAGCACGGATCAAGCCCGGGCATCCCTGTTGTTCCGAACGAATACCGAAAAAAAGTATTTGGAAGAAAAATTTACTTTTAACGGCAAATGGGACCGGGAGAAGGGCGAGGTATTTCTTTTTTCAGACTCGGTGATACAAAAGTTTCATCTGCCCCGGATTGTACTTCGCAACAACCTCGACCACATGAAGCAATACGGCCGCAAAATTCTGAGTCTGCATTCAGTCATCGATTACAGCGATCAACCGGCAAGCTTACGGATTACGCCCTTTCTTTACCCCGAGATATTCGGAAGCCGGCCGGATTACCGAAATGTCCGGCAAATGATGAATGAAAGACGTTTGCACACGCGGAATTGGACCTCTTTCGGTTTTATCTCCCGGTTTTGGAATGTCGAATGCAAAGCGGAAATCAATACTTATTTCGAATGGATGAATTCCTCCCTCAACCCCCTGGACGGGAACGGCCGGCTTTTTCCTACAGCCGATTCCATGCAAAACCGGATTTACCGGCAAAAATTGGAAATGACTCTCGGACCCCAGGTAACCTACAAGCCCCGCCAAACCCTTTCTCTCTCACTTTATATTCCTTTCCGGTTTCTGAACCTATACGTAAACGATAAAATACGAACTCAGCGGGAGCGGTTGAATAAAATGCTGGTCACTCCCGTTTTCCTTCTGACTACCGATCTCAATCCCCGTTTCAAATTAGGCATAAACGCTTCCTATTTTCCCATCATAGGCGGTTTGAACGATATTTACAGCGGATATATTCTGACGGATTACCGCATCATTTCAAGCAAAGAAGGAAAAATCAGCCGGATGGACCTGCAAAACTATTCCCTTGCCCTGGAATACCGAAATATCCTTGCCGGAATTTTCGGTTTTCTGAATACCCGCTATTGGAGAACCCGATCCAATCTCATGTATGGCACAGAGTACGACGGTACGCTGAGCCGTATCGAAACTTATAACCGCTCTAACCGCGCTCACGGATACACGGCCGACATCCGGCTCGCCAAACGTTTTACTTCCCTTTCAACTACCCTCTCGGTCGCCGGAAGCTACAGCCGTTCTTTCCGGGAGCTGCTCCGGCAAGGTGAAATCATGAAAACTTCCGACGAAAATACCGACGCCGAACTCACCCTCTACACCCGGTTTACGCCCTCATTATTATTTAGCTACACAGGAAATTACAACCGGATACAAAGTCGGATTCAGGATGAAAACGGCACACTTCCCGCCATTAACCGGGTACAACAAAATGCAACCCTCGACTTGATCTTCCGTGAAAAATATATTTTTCAAATCGCAGGAGAACATTATTATAACGATGCCATACCTGCCGGCAATCGGAAAATGTTTTTCCTAGACGCCTTCTTTCATTACCGTCCCGGTAAAACAGAATATTCCATAGAAGCCCGGAACCTGCTGAACACGAATACTTTTCGTTCCGTTTCCTCGAATGACCTCATCCGGTATGCCTATACTTACCGTTTACGCTCCTGCTCGGTATTGCTTAAAATAAAATTCAGTCTCAAGTAAATCCAAGAATATGAAAAAATCGATTTTCCTTATCCTCTCACTCCTCGTCTATATTTCCCTGCAAGCCCAAACCCTGCCGGATTCCCAAATAAACTTTGTCAGTGTATTGAGCAATATAAACGAGACACACTCCCAAGCCAGGGACATCTCCAAATATGATATACTCGATTCCGCTTTTATGACCGTCTCCTATTTCTTAAATTACAGACAGGACCCTCAGGAAAAATTGCCCCAAGTGACTTCTCTGGTATTACAGATAGGTCCCCGTTATACCTGCTGCTATTCTTCCGATTACCGGAACATCGATTCCATTCTTTTAAATGCAGTGGAAAATAACCGGTTACCCCCGCCCGCATTCGTCTATACCGTTCCCGTGGGAGAGGTATACCGGAATCTGGAAACAGGCGAAATGAATGTCCTGCACCGTATGCCCTGGGAAAAACATTATGTCGTATACTACCGGGAAGCCTCCCCCGGCTTCTCCTGGCAGATTACGGAAGATACGGCTACCGTAGCAGGGTACCTTTGCCGCAAGGCCACCGCTTCTTTTCGCGGCAGAACCTGGAACAGCTGGTTTACCACCGATATCCCCGCAAATGCCGGGCCCTGGAAATTTCAGGGGCTCCCCGGACTTATCCTCAAGGCGGAGGACAGCGAAAGGGACTTTACGTTTACCTGTTACGCCATCGAGCAAAAGCAGACACCCATTGTCCGATACCGCTGGGATTACCAGAAGATGTCCCCCGAAGCCTGGAAAAAACTCGAAAAAAGCTATCACTTCACCCCCTATTTTCATTTCAGCCGGGGGGGCACCTATATATTTTTCACCCGGGGAATTCCCGGCAAACAATTGGACGTAAGCTGGCAAATATTTTATAACCCCATCGAACGATGAGCAAAAAACTCCCTCTGTTTTTCTCCCTTTAAAAGGGAGTGGATATCCGTTGGATCCGACACGTTTCTGAACTTAACGCACTTTCGGAAAAACACAAAAAATCGGGAGAATTTCTCACGATTTTTTATGCGGCTCACCGGGGCTGCCGGCAACTTATTTCCCCTGATAGTGTAAATACCAATCCGTATCTTTCTCTCCCCAGGAATCGGCCCAGATCCGGAAATTCGGATATTCCCGGTCGATGGACACTTTTTCGGAGACCACCTGAAAACCGACAATGGGAATTTGAATAGCGAAAGGATATGCTCCGTCCCGATCCAAATAATACGCCTCATTTTTAGTTCCGATCAGACTTTTATCTGCAAAATCGGTTGCTTCCCTCTTGGGTAAATGAACCTCCACCCGGTTTCTGTCTCCTTCCCGGTAATTGGGAACAATAAAAGGATTATACAAACTTACCAGCGTGGCCGCATCTATTCCGTAAAAGTCAAGAGGAGTGGCAAACTCCCGGGTAACGGTATAACTTTTTTGTCCGGCCACGGCCTCTTTTGCATTCTCAAATATCAGATAGGTCGGATGATTCTGCCCGTTCTCCCGCCCTATTCCGGTTCCGAGCGTAACTTTAGCGGAATTTACGGTTTCTTCCGGTAACTGATAACCGAAAGCATTTTTATAGGTTGCCCCGTCATGGACCGGCCTAAAAGTATCTACGATCTTTAAAATCTGATTTTTAGAATTAAACGTTATTTCCGTTTTATATTCCACCACCACATCGTTCAGATCATAATCCCCTCCACTCGGCCAGATATCTTCAAACGCCAGCGTTCCTTCCGCCGTATTGACTCTGTCGGGCAGGGTGATTTCCTGATCTCCGTCGATGGAAGGCACCCCTGGATTTTCCGGATCTACAATGGCTTTGACCGGATCGGCCTCTACATAAAATAAAATATCGTCGTAACTTTTATCGTGCTTGCCGATACCGTCTTCGAAGCCGATGACCATCTTTTCGGTCGAACGGTCGTAAATGGTAATACAACGGCTGTTACGATCGGCATTGGCACTTTGATTGGAATAATAAACCGGAACATTCGCATTGATTTTATTGCCGTCCGTATAGGCGTCAGGCAATAGGAACCAACCGATGGAATATCCGGCAGGGAATCTCTCGGTGGCCGGCTTATCGTAATTTTCTCCGAAATATTTCAGGCTCACTTTCATCCCCATTTCCAGAGGAGCATTATGAGAAGGATATCTTCCCCTCCAACGATAGGGATCATCCTCAGATTGGGACACATTGGGGAAAATAATGTATTTGGGCAACTGCCCGATATTGATCTTTCCGTCCTGCAAATCCTGGGTTTTATAGTAATAATACCCCAAGGTACTCCGGTATCCCGCTCTTTCACTCAGGTAAACGAAATCGATGCGGGCGGATTCTATCTTCTCCCCATCGGCGGATCGGGAAGAAATACTGATATTCGTACGCTTCTCATCGCTGAGTAAAGAACTGTTATCCTTCTTTTGTCCGAATTTGTCTTTCAATACGGCCTGTAATCTCTTATACAAGGAACCGCCGGACACGATTTCCTTTACATACCCTCGGGGCAACTCTCCGTGATCTTGCCAGCTACAGAGCGAAAATAAATTACCGTTCACCGGAAAAGCATAGCCGTCCGTAACATAATCCCCTCCGGAAGCCCGTGCGTTCGGTACAGAGGAAGTCTCCGGAACGGGGAAAACAATTTTTCCGTTTTCTACAGCAATTTCCACACATTCGGGAACAAACATATAGGCCGAGTAGAGGTAAACCGTTTTTACGGCCGTTGGCAACACGATAGACCCCTTGTAAGTACAGTTATCGTCGGTATACGCCTGAAAAAGAGGAGTGATCCCTTCTTTTTTCGTCCGTTGTCCGTCGGCATATACCAGCGGATTGTCCGAATAAATCTCGAATAATACTTTATAACCGGGAATATGGTAATTCAGATTCACCGACACCTTACCGGCCGTAGTGAAATCAAAGAAATCTCCGGAAGGAGGAAGTGGGTCCCCGGACGGATCATATACGCCGTCCTTCTGGCATCCGAACAGTAGGGCGGCAAAAACCAAAACGGTCAGGCTCAGCCCCTTTTTTCTAAACATGGCAAATGATTTCATAATGAATTATTTATCTACTCGTCAAAAGTAATAAAAATAAAAATAAAATAGATAGGGAGCCGGAAAATTTGCACTTTTATCCGCCCTGCGAATGTCTAAAACTATTGATACTGCTGCCATAATGCCTCAAAAATTTGCTATGTTTTGTAATTTGCTTTGACTTTTTTCTACGTAAATTGACGTTTTGAGGTTCGTTCTTAGGCAAGAAAAAAGGCTGTAAATCTCTGTTTTTTGATTTACAACCTTCTGATTATCAGCGGAAAGACGGGGATTCGAACCCCGGAATCCCTTTAGAGGATTACACGCTTTCCAGGCGTGCCAGTTCAGCCACTCCTGCATCTTTCCCTTGCAGCGGTGCAAAGATAAAACAAAAAAACAAAACCGAAAATGAAATGTAAAAAATATCCTGTCCTTTTTTTAAAAAGGATAACCGATAGCCAGGTTTAATACCATTCCATCCCGGAAACCGTAATTCCGGATATTGAAATAGCCCGATTTGCCGGTAGGATAAGGAGCATGCAGGGCGATGCCCAGATCGGCCCGGATAACGATATAAGTAATGTCGTACCTCAATCCGAATCCCGTTCCCAGAGCTATTTCCTTCCACAATCCCTTCAGCCGGAATTCACCTCCCGGACGTTCCTTTTCTTTTCGGACCAGCCATATATTGCCTGCATCAGCAAATACCGCTCCGTGAAGTTTGCCGGCAATCTTAAACCGATATCCGATATTTCCCTCCAGTTTGATATCTCCGGTCTGATCCAAATAGGCGGTCACGCTTTTTTCCTTCGGATGATAGCTGCCCGGACCGATGGAGCGAATCTGGAAGGCCCGGATACTGTTCGCCCCACCTATATAAAACTGCTCGCTATAAGGCATTACCTTCGCATTTCCGTAAGCATAACCGATTCCTCCCATAAAACGCATCGCTACTAAAGAGTTTTCCGTAACACGCTTGTATTTAATGACTTCCGTCGTCAGTTTCAAAAACTGGGAATAGCGGTTTCCCAGGATTTTTTTCCCGGATCCTCGTTTACCCATCAGATATTGTATACCTGAAATAATATTTCCGGCCTGGGTCAGGGAGGTCTGCCAAAACAAACGGTTCGGATTACGGTAAGTAGCCGTCCGGTCGAAAGTATAGGTATAAGACATGGAAGGAATAAACTGATTTTTGAAACTCAGAGCAATGGCCCGGTTGTTATTCAAAGTGGTATCGAATTCATGAGACGTGCGCAACAAATGGGTATAGTTCAGCTTAAAAGGTACGACGGAATGATAATTCCGCCGGGAAGAATTAAAATCGTAAGTAGCGCTTCCCCAAAACGATATCATACGGAAATAGCTGTGACGGTTCAGAAAATCGGTTCCGATCTGGAAATGGGTCCTTTCCTGCCGATCCTTTCCGGATTTCATAAAATTGGGTATCAACAAGCGGGGTACCGAAAGATTAAGATTGATTCCCAACTCGTAAGAATTGAGCAAAGAAGAGCTCCCTTTGGTGTTTTTCGCTCCTCCGATCTGCCATTCATAGGCTCCCGTCAATTTCAGGGAAAAAGTTTCCGCTCTGCGGAACATATTTTTGTTGTTTATGCTCAAAATCAGCCCCGGACCCAACAAATTATTGGATTTCGAAGAAACGTCCACTTCCACATCCGTCTCTATCGGTAAAGCATACTCGGCAAAAATCTTAAAATTCAGCTTGCGGGAAGACAAGGTATCCTCCGGACTGATCGTCAGATTAGCATACTTAAACACGCCCAATTGCACAAAATCGGCCTGAGTACTGCTTTGTTTCCGGGCGGAATAAATTTGACCGGGCCGCACTTTCACCGACCGGGCTAATATTTTAGGTTTCAACGTTTCCGGTTTGGTATACAGAATTTTCAATCCGTCGTAAAAAATCGTATCCCGTTCTCCGCTGTCTATTCCGCCGCTAAGCGCAACCTCTACCTCGTTCAGAGTATACGTATAAAAAGCATTTTGAGGAATACCCTGTTTCAAGCCGATTCGCAGATCTACGATGCCATGCCGACGGGTCGTATCCGCCAGGAATTCGATATAACCGGGCTGAAAATAATAATATCCCCGGTTTCTCAACAAATCCGAAATACGCTGCCGTTCGGCTTCCAGAATATTTACATCATACTGATCTCCCGTTTTCAACTGACAGAAACGCATCGACTGGCTTACAATAGAATCCATTTCTCCCTTCCATCCCCATAAAGCGATATTCCCGTAATAAAAAGGCCGGGGTAAACGGACCCAATAACTGATTTTAGCTTTTTTCGGATTTCGTTTCCGGGGAAGGATTTCATAACCCGTCTCCACTCCGAAAAAACCGAAATCCTTCATCCCGTTTTCCACCATTTTCAAGCGTAATTCCGGTTGTACATCCGATATCAGCACGGGCTTTTTAGCCAATTTCCGATACAACCACCATTTCACCCCTTTTTCACGGGTGATATGCCAGTTATATACCCACAAACCGATGGGAAAAGGTGTGCGGTAGTAAGGACTGATCAAAGGGTTATTGGGAGGATAAGATAAAGGGCCGTTCAAAGCAGACTTCTCCGGTCCGTCCAGTTTGATTTTCCGGGGCATCTCTGTCTTGATCTTTTTTACTCCCGTGTACAGCACCTCTCCTTCTTGCAGTTTTCGGGTAGTGGAGCACGAAAAGAGAAGCAGGACCACCGGCATAATCCATAGCACAACCGGTCCAGGGAGGAATAGATGTTTACTTCGTATCATGTTCGTTCGCTTTGGATTGAGACTCGTTTTGCCGGTTCAGTTTTTCTTGGGCCTTTTCCATCCGTTTCTTTTTCCGTATAAAAAGATCCCTGATTTTCCGGAAACTCTTTCGCCACACTACCCCTATACCCGTCTGAGTAACTTCTCCTTCCAACACACTTTCATAATTGGTATGGCGAAAGACTTTCAGTAACAAGTCCCGTTTTTTACTGATAATATACTCGATAGCGATATCGTCCACCAAATTATCCTCCATACTGCTCCCGGGATCGTTATCGGAGGTCAGACGGCCCCCGATTTTCACATTGACCTTGTCATTGAACAATTGTTTGGAAAACTGGTAAGAAAAATCGGTACGTTTGACTTCTTGCCCGTCGCTTCCGATTTGGTTATAACTGTCGATACCGAAAGTCAGGCCCGAATTTTTCAGGTATTTCCGGGTCCACTGATTCAACTCCTTTTCCACGAAACTATTCAAAGCGTTATTGGCATTGTTTCCCGTATTGACGGTGCCGGGGCCCGAGTAGGTTCCGTAAATCAGCAAATTCATCGCCTGTTTCGTCCGCTCTTCCGCGGAAAAAGCGGCTAATTGGGTTTGAATAGCCTGATCATTGGGGGCCGACAAATCGAACGTAATTTCCGGTTGTCTTAAATTATTTTGAATACGGATGATGGCATTGAAAGTTACGATGCGGGAACTCTGATTGTCTTCCGTCACGCTGACCCGCACCGACTCGCTGGCCGTAATATGCAACAGAGGATTGGCCAGATCGCCGGTCCACTCCACATAACTTCCGTTTTGAATGGCAAAATTTTTCTCCCCGACTACAGGCACGTTATAACGCACCGAACCGTTGGTCAACGTATATTTTCCCACCAGATTATTTCCGCTTTCGGGATTCATGGAATAAATTAAATTTCCGCCTCCCTGTATAGCGACCCGGTTATTTCCGTCCTCCGACAAATTGATATTCATATTGACGTTATTCCCGATTTCGACAAACAACCGCATCGAAAAATTCCCCGTAGTAATCCGGTTGGTCAGATCGTCTTTTTCCATCAAAGTGGTATCCCCGAAAGAAACGAAACGGACCAGATCCTGAGTCCGGTCTTTCAATTGGGGATCGGAATTCCGTAATACATAATCCAGGACCGTATTGTTCAGCAGATTTACACTCCCGTTTATATTCAATCCGTTAAAAGGACCTTTCAAAGCCATATTCAAGTCGATGTAAGCTTTTCCATATACCAGGGAAACCGGGTTCTCCTTAACGTTGACTACCTGAAAATTAGTAGCCATCAAGGTCAAATCGGCTCTCATATCCGAAAAAGGAGTCAAAGCGATGCTTCCCTCGATATCCAGGTATTTTTTATTCGGCGCCCTAATCTGAAAACGATCGAAAATAATCTTTCCTTCCCGAACCGGCAAGCGGGTAGAGTCTATCCCAAAAGTCGTTCCAAGCATCACCACATCCGCCCGGCCATCGCGGAACGCCAATCCTCCATCCAACTGCGGCAGGTCCAGCGTTCCCCTCATTTTCACTTCCCCTTGCAATTCCCCGGTCAGTTTCACGATGTGGGCAGGTAAAAAAGCATTGATTACATACAAAGGAAAAGAAGGTATACTCATATCGATCGCTACCTGCCGATTTTTGGGGGAGGTAGAAAACACACCCTCAGCCACCGCCCTTTGTATTTCATCCAAATGAAGCACGAAATTCACGGCATGGGTGGTAAAACGATTCGCCGCATCGTAATTCACATCCAGCGCCAGGTCCCCGATGCGCTGATTTTGATAATAAAAACTGTCTACGGCTATCTTTCCATCTACAATAGCGTGATTGTCCTGCCGGTAAAACATTAAATCCGTATTCAGCAGACCGCTGATATCCGGGATAAAAGGAGTAACTCTCGACACCGCTTCCAGATCGATTCCGTCGATTTTCACTTGTAAGCGGTCGTTCCTATCGGTTTGATCTTCCAAAGAACGAATACTAAACAGTTTCTCTCCGTACGCCAGTTTTAAATCCGCAGCAATACGGCGATCTTTATAGAAAGTAAAATAATTCCCCGGATTGACCGACCAGGGATCATAGCCCAATATCGGATCGGAAGGAAACAGGCTGACCGAAAAGGCGCTGTCCAGCAAAGTCAGTTCGGCTCCGATACGTATACCGGTTTTGCCTTCTTTATTTTTCTGGAGCATAGACGTCCGGAAGCGGTTTTGAAGTAAAGATCCCTGCAAGCGTACATCGTATAGGTCTTTAACGATCCCGATAGGATTCATGACCCTCAGATCGTAAGTCAATTCCCGGGCTTGCTGCCTTATATCCAGTTTGATAGAATCGAATTCCAATTTACCGTAAACCGGCCTATCGATATCCGCGTCCAGATACAATTCATATCCGGGAAGAGTACCGGCATGCACACGCAGTTGCCGGAAAGACACCCCTTTCATTCTCAGATACCGCCCCATCACATTGTTGCGACTCCCCTCTACGCTCAGGGAAAATCCCGGCAGAAGGCGACTTACAGGTTCCATATTTATTTCCCTATGCTGAATCTGATTCCGGAACTCGTCGGCGACCGCAGCAAAAGCCGGAGGTAATTGTAATACCGAGGTATCTCCCCGGAACATCAAGCGGAAATCTCCCGATATGAGATCGATATCCGTTTTTTCCCGTTCGCTGTTGACCCGTAACGCCAATCCCCCCAAATCGGTATTTCCCCGCCCGTCATCCAACCGTACGTTCTCCAAATTACCATTCAATAGAAATTCGTCCTTATTTTCCATAGAAAGCTTCACTTCTATGCCCAAAGCCACGGAGAGATCGGCAGACGACAACTGCAAAGCTTTCAAATCCGCCTTTTTCACTTCCCCTTCCAACTCCGCTACATACCGTTTTCCGATGGAATCCGCTTGAAATGAAACGTTCAGGAGCAGGGAGGTGTCTGCACTGCTGATTTTTCCCGCCAGTTGCATCCCTTTTACGTCCGCTTCCAAGCGGATCCCTTCGTAAGCATGTCGTCGATAAACCAGCTGTTCTACCCCGGCTTGCAAGCGTGCTTGCGCCCGGCCGAAATCATAGCCGCGCCCGTTTACCTGCACATCGGCTGTCAGTATCCCCAGGGAATCCGATGGGAAAAAAGCCCCCAATTCAAAACGATCGGTTTTCAATTCCACCTGATAGGCCTGGGAATCCATCGCATAGCTGCCGGCTGCGGTCAAACAGCCACCTTCCCTGCAAATACTCAGCCGGGGATATAGATGACCTTCCCGGGCTTCCAGGTGCAAAGCCAGTTGCAATCCCTCCGGAAGGCGCAAGGAAGAACCCAGATAATCATCCAAAAAAGAAAGATCGGTCAAATTCCCGTCTAGTTTTACCTGCCCGGAAACATTTCGCATATCTTTCCAGGAACTCAGTTCTCCCTGGCCCGATAGATGGAAATTTCCCCGCATGGCGGCAGAAAACTGCCGGAGAACAAGGCGGTCGTCGCTAAGACTGAAATCGGTTTTCAACTGCATCCGTTTTTGAAGCAGCGAAAGAGGCAATTCAGGCACAAAAAGGGCTACGTCTTTCATGCCGACCGACCCTTCCAAAGTAACCTGCAATGGCACCTGCCGCATCAAACGGGATACGGAAGCCCTTGCCAGAGCATTTAAACGAATTTCACTGTCAGACGTACGGATATATACCTGTCCGGCCTCCGTCTTTTGTTCTTCCAGGTCTATCCGGGCGTGCATTTCTTCTATCCGTCCGCCTTCCTGACGAATCAATTGCAAACGGTCCAAAGAAGCCCTTACTTCCGGTCCCCGGTTGTATACACTGTCTATACGGAAGCCGATATCGGTAAGCGTCAACTGGAATCCCTGCTGCCCGGGCGTTTTCATTTCAAAAGCATAATTTTCCAGGCTCAACTGACCGGCTTTGATCGTCCAGAAAGAGGAGGTATCCGGTTGCGACTCCGGTTGAGGAGAATCGTCTGCGGATTCTCCCAATCGTAATAAGCAATTTCCCCCGCTGATTCCCAACCGGGCTACTTCAATCTGTCTTTCTCCTATATTTACATTTCCGTCTACGATTTCCCCAACCGCAATCCGGGCCGATAATTCCGGAAGGGAAACCGTACTCATGCGGTAAACTATCCTTTCTAAATTCAACCGACGAATCTGAAATAGCCAATCGAAAGGTTGACCCGTAGTGGTATCCGACTCTTCCATGCTTTGTCCCCCTTC